>JAOAPL010000189.1 GCA_025462925.1 Acidobacteriaceae bacterium | reverse complement strand
ACTATTGCTCCCTCAGAGGACATGGTCACAACCGTGCTCGATTTCGACGCAAAGCTCACTGCGCCGGCGGTTGTGTTGGGATATCGCGACGGAGCACAAGGCATACAATCGTTCGCGAAATATATGTCTGAGCTGCCGGAGCAGATGACGAAGCACGAAGTGCGCCTGGTGCTGGAACATTCCGACGCAGCGAAAGAACAAGCAGCCAGCACCTCCGCAACCTAGTTGATTGCGAATTTTCACAAACAGCAGCACTCGATTATGCGTTCCACATTCTGCCTTCTCCGCATCCCATGATTCAAGACCCTCAATCCAACCTTCGGAGAAAAGTGATGGCGTTGTACAGCAACTTGCGAGATTACCAATTCGGGGACACAGCAGAAGATATTCGCGGAGCAAACGTGTATGGCGCGAATAACGAGAAGCTGGGTGATATCGATGATGTGATATTCGATGTTCGTACCGGTGACGTTCGCTATGTGATTGTGGATTCAGGAGGGTGGCTGAGTGCAATAAAGTTCGTTGTTCCCGCCCGCCAACTGATGACGCGTGAAGAGGGTGACAACAATTTTCGCGTGAACCTCACAAAAGAACAGGTGCGCAGGCTACCAGAATATAACGAGTCAGACCTGAAATCAGAAGAACGCTGGAGCAATTATGAGAACCGGTATGAGGCGGCATGGGTGGAAGATCCGGTACTGCATCGCGAAGGCAGCACGCATATGGTCACCCCGGATCCGGAGGAAGAGCGGACCGCTTCAAGTTCCTCTGTCCGCGGTATCGATGTAAAGAAAGCGACGCCACGCCGGATCGCGCATGACATGCCGCGCTTCGGAGCCACATCCAACACGGAAGATCCCATCGAGGAAGGAAACTTAGCCGGTGAGATCGACTGGGAACCGGTTTCCACCGAGTACACCGGAGTGGATGCAGTCATTCCATTGCAAGCGAACGAAGAGGAAGCGATCGTATTAGGCAAAGAAGGCAAAAAGGAGAATAAAGTGGGTTCCGAGAGGAGATCGGAAAAGGAGATACCGACACCGCCTGCGGAGAGTGAAAAAATGGACTCAGGACGGGCGCCTGTTGGAGATTCGTCGCGCTACAGTCCGGAGGGCGGCCGCCGATTCAGGGAATTTCAAGAGAGATTGAGAAAAGAGCGGGACGATATCTTGCGGAAACGACGGGACGAGGCAGCTTAACTTAGTCGGGCATACGTGGGAGATAGTAGAAACGAATTACGATCAATCCCGCCAATGCCACAACTCCGAGCAGCAGATCCAGACCGGTGATCTCGGCGGCCACGAGACGGCGCGCGATGACAAAGATTACTACTTCTATAGCAGCCGTTGTGCGGTGGTAAAGGAGCAGCAGCCCAAGTTCGGCGGTGATGGCGACAAGCAAGACCTTTTGAAGCACTGTATGTAGAACGTCATATTCGTTCGCTGGGTGCCAGAGTTTCGGAAAGTCGCGCACCAGCACATCGAAGGCCGCTATTACCGCCGCAACAAACACGAGCGCCGCCAGAAAAGACAGAAAAACGTGAATACCATTGCTGATGTAAACATCAAGCAAGCCTTCTAGTTTTGTGTGTGCAACATCGCCAGTCGAGCGTGCGCTTGAGTCAGTCGCGTTCACTTGGCCCAGCCAATGCTTTTCATGAACTTACTCCCTACTCATCGAAGCCATTGATGAGTCTGGAGTTGGCTCGATGTTTGCAGCGCTGTATTGGTCTACTTGCCCAAGACCTTCAGAAGCTCCGCCTCATCGATCACATTGATTTTCAACTCGTTGGCTTTGTCGAGCTTTGAGCCTGCGTCGCTGCCCGCCAGCACGAAGTCGGTCTTCTTGCTGACAGATCCGGAGACTCGGCCGCCGGCGTCTTCGATGAGGCGCTTGGCCTCATCACGAGAGTACGTGGGCAGCGTTCCGGTGATGACGAATGTCTTTCCGGCAAGCTGAGTGCCCCGCTTCTTGACTTCGCCTTTGAACGTCAGCCCCGCGCTGCGTAGACGCTCGATAAGCTTGCGGTTTCCGGGCTCCTCAAAAAACTCCTTGATGCTGGCGGCGATGCGCGGCCCCACTTCATTCACCAGCTGCAACTCTTCTTCGCTGGCGTCCATTAAAGAGTCAATCGATCCAAAGTGCTCGGCGAGGAATTCCGCCGTGCGCTCACCTACCATGCGAATCCCCAAGCCGAAAATGACACGCTCCAGCGGTAGCTTCTTTGCAGCCTCAATCTCACGCAGCACGTTCTGCGCGGATTTTTTGCCCATTCGGTCCAGGCTGAGCAGTTTCTCTTCTGTGAGTTCGAAGATGTCGGCGACGTTGGTGACCAGACGTTTGTCGGCAAGCTGATTGACCAGCGATTCGCCCATGCCTTCGATGTTCATGACCGAACGCGACGCGAAATGAAGGATGTTCTCGCGCAGCTTGGCAGGACAGGCAGCATTGACGCAGCGGTAGTCGACCTCGCCTTCCGTGCGGACAATGTGTCCGCCACATTCGGGACATCGCGCGGGCATCTTGAAAATGCGGGTTCCGCGAGGATGAGCTTTGTCATCCAGCACGCGGACGACTTTGGGGATGACATCACCGCCGCGCTCCACCGTGACCCAGTCGCCGATCTTAACGCCAAGACGATCGATCTCATCCTGATTGTGCAGAGTGGCACGGCTCACCATGGTGCCGCCGATGGGCACGGATTTCAGAGCGGCCACTGGCGTCAGTTTCCCGGTGCGACCAACTTGAATGAGGATGTCTTCGATCTGTGTTTCGCCTGCGCGAGCCGCGTATTTGTAGGCAATAGCCCATCGCGGTGCCTTGCCGGTGAATCCCAATTCGCGCTGGAGGCGCACGGAATTCACTTTGATGACAATGCCGTCGATCTCATAGGCAAGCTTGTCGCGCCTGGCTTCCCATTGGTTGATGAAATTCCAAACCTCATCGATACTCTTGGCGACTTTGTGATTGGGATTGACCTTGAGTCCGGCGGCAGACAACGCAGACAAAGCTTCCGAGTGAGTGTCGAAAAGATCAGTGCCCTCTGGAGAGAGCGCAAAGTATGCGAAGTAATCGAGGCGGCGCTGGGCGACGATGTTCGGTTCCAAAGTGCGGATGGTGCCGGCGGCCGCGTTGCGCGGATTCGCGAATCGCGCCAGGCCCTGCTGCTCGCGCTCGTCATTCATGCGCGCAAAGCTGGAGAAGGGCATCACCACTTCGCCACGGACCTCGAAGTCTTTCGGCAGATGGGATTTCTTCACCGCTGCTGCTGATATGGAAAGCGGAATCGAGCGGATAGTACGAACGTTGGTGGTGACATCTTCGCCCAGGCTGCCGTCGCCGCGAGTGATACCTTTTTCCAACTGAAGGTCGCGATACCAGAGCGCGAGGGAGAGGCCGTCCAACTTCAACTCGCAGACGTATTCGATTCCATCTTTCGTAGTTAGCTCGCGGACACGGCGGTCCCAATCGCGCAATTCGGTCTCGTTGTAGGCGTTGTCGAGCGACAGCATGGGACGCGAGTGGCGGAGCTTGGGAAAACCTTCTTTCGGCTTGCCGCCCACGCGCTGCGTAGGGGAGTCGGGAGTGATCAGTTCCGGATGCGCTCGCTCCAACTCTTTAAGTTCCTGCATGAGCAGGTCATACTCGGCATCAGAAATCTCCGGAGCGTCAAGTACATAGTAGAGGTGCTCGTGATGCCGGAGCTTTTCTCGCAGGTCTTCAACCTGGGCCGGGACGCGCGCGCTCGGAGACTTAGCAGGCATAACGATGACTCATTTTAGAGTAGCAGGCGACGTATTACCTATGTCACTGCCGGAATCGCATTTTGGAATATAGAATCGAAGGACATGTCACTGGAAGCATTGATAGTCAGCACGGACAAGGAAGTGGTATCGGCATTCCGAAGGGTACTCTCGGCCAACAGCATCAACCTGAGCGCCGCGACGACGGCGCAAGAGGCCGGCCAGATATTGGTAAATCGCAAGTTCGACGCGGTCATTATCGATTGCGATGACGTGAAAGGCGGATTCGGGTTACTGGAAGGCCTCCGCAAGGGCCAATCGAACCGAAACGCGGTGGCCTTCACGCTGCTGAATGGCGTGACGACGATGAAGCAGGCCTACGATCTGGGATCAAACTTTGTGTTAGAGAAGCCGCTCACTGCCGACCGCATTTCACGCAGCGTGCGCGCTGGACGCGGGCTGATCCTGCGGGAGCGGCGAAGATATTTCCGTTATCCGGTGGGAACAGACGCTTTCATCACACTGGGCGACGATAAGGAACTAAAAGCCAAGGTCCTCAACCTGAGTGAGGGCGGCGTCGCTGTGGGCCTGGCAATCAAGACAAAGCCAGAAGGACAGATAAAGACCCGTTTCCTGTTGCCGCTGAGCGCGGTGCAGATCAAGGGAAAATGTGAAGTCCAGTGGTTTAATGATGGCCAGCTAGGACTGCGATTCACTCAACTTGAACCAGAATCACGCCAAGAATTGACGCGCTGGCTCACGCGAAAGATCGAAAGCTCTGATCCACTGAGCCGCAGTCCAGAACCGCCGCCGCGCTAGTGAATCGGCGCTAGCGAATCAAGGATTGGCGACGAATTCGTTCGCCAAATCGTCCGAGTCGGGATTGGCAGGTTCATCCATTGTAGTTGTCTCCCAAAGAGAGTTGTCCTTTAACAACTTTGAGACCATCGCAGTGTGCATGGCGTGTCCTGCGCGGTCGGCAACGACGCGGCCGAGGATGCGATGCCCTAGAAGCGCCAAGTCGCCGAGCAGATCCAAAACCTTGTGGCGGACAAATTCATCTGTGTAGCGCAGCGGGCCATTCGCGATTCCGTCCAGCGTGAGCACGATAGCATTCAGCTCTGACGCGCCGCGAATCAACCCCATCTTCCTCATTGCATCCGCCTCATGCAAAAACCCAAAGGTGCGGGCAGCGGCGATGTCGCGGCGATAGAAATCGCCGTCGACTTCGGGATATCCGGCGGAGGTGTGCGCCATCAATTCCACTTCGAACCGCTCCTTGCCAATCAGCGGGTGTTTGAAATCGATGGCATAAGAGACAGAGTATCCCTGCGCGGGCGAGACGGAGATGAACTTGTCGCCGTCGCGAATCTCCACCTCTTTGAGAATGCGGAGATAGACGCGCTTCTTGCGCTGCAGCTTCAGCCCGGACTTCAAAATCATTTCGACAAAGGGCTGTGCGCTGCCGTCGAGGATGGGAAGCTCAAGGTTGTCGAGTTCCACCGTGGCGTTGTCCACTCCCATGCCGATGAACGCTGAAAGCAGATGTTCAGTGGTGGAAATCAACACGCCTTTTTTCATCAGGCTGGTTGCGTAGCTGACCTTGGCTACGTTCCGGCCGATAGCCTCAACCTCATAGCCGTCCAGATCCACGCGGCGAAACTTTATTCCGCTGCCCGCAGGCGCGGGCAGTATCCGCAGATTGACCGCGGCACCGCTGTGCAAGCCGACTCCGCTGCACTCCACGGCAGATCGAATTGTTTGTTCAAACGCCAAAAGGGAAACGCCTAACCAACAATGCATGAATAGTTTACAGGCGAAACAGAATCAGCCAGTGTGGCAAATAAGGGACAGAATGTGGCGATGGTGGCGAGCTTAACTTTTACGGAAATTTCCGATGAATCTCACCCATTTCGACATCTAAGCCGATGAGTCTGTCTAGATAGGCGCCAAGGGCGCTTGTACGGAAAGGCGTGGACTATGCGGACGGGAACGCGGGAAATTTCAGGCGAGGGAATTCAGGAGCAGCTATCTGCGATTTGGAGCCAATATGGCGCCAGTGTCTACAGGCGCGTATTGGTGCTGGAGTTGGCTGCCGATGCCATGACCCGGGGCGATATTGCTATGGATCCGGAACTCGACGCCCAAGCTCGCGCTGAAGCGCACGCCATCCATGGCGAGCTGAGCACGTTCGGATTTGCGGATGCAGCCCGCATATCGCAAGAAATTGACGCGCTAATGGCCGACCCCAAACGACGCAATCGTAGTGAAGCATCACTGCTGGTCGGCCTGATCCTGATGCTGCGCCAGGAGTTGGACGAGATCACTCCCACACCGCCCGCAAGCGGAATGGTGCAATATAAATCAAACTAGCTCGCTGCAACCTCACTCGCTAGTTCTGTGCGTGCACCAGCCGCAGCAATCCGACGCATTGGGTCAGAAAGCCCGCGCATCATCTCTTCGAAGCCGGTGAAATCGAGCGATTGCGGCCCATCGGAAAGCGCGCGTTCCGGGCAGGGATGCACTTCTATTATCAATCCGTCCGCGCCGACGGCAACTGCCGCGCGCGAAACTGAGGCGATCAGGCTTCGGCGTCCGGTACCGTGTGAGGGATCGGCAATCACAGGAAGATGTGAAAGCTCCTTGGCCAGTGCGATGCTGGCGATGTCGAAGGTATTGCGCAATTCGGTTTCGAAAGTCTTGATGCCGCGCTCGCAAAGCACGACGTTCGGATTGCCGCCGGCGAGAAGGTACTCCGCCGCCAGCAACCATTCCTTGATGGTGGCCGAAGCCCCGCGCTTCAGCAGAATTGGTTTGTCGGTCTTGGCCAGTCGGCGCAACAGAGCGAAATTCTGCATATTGCGCGCGCCCACTTGGAGCATGTCTGCGTGTTCGGAAATAATTTCGACATCTTCCGTGCTCATTACTTCTGTGACAATCGGCATACCTAGTTCGTCGCGAACCTCCGCGAGAAGACGCAGTGCTTCCACGCCGAGTCCCTGGAATTCATACGGGGAGGTACGCGGCTTATAAGCTCCGCCCCGGAGGATGGACGCTCCGGCAGCCTGCACTGCACGCGCCGTGGCAAACAATTGCTCGCGCGATTCCACCGAGCACGGGCCGGCCATCACCACGATGTTCTCTGCGCCGATGCGCACGCCGCCAACATTAACAATTGTTTGTTGCGACTGCACCTGTCGGCTGACCAGTTTGAATGGATGCGCGATGGAGACAACATCTTCGACTCCAGCAGCAGCTTTCAGCGCTTCGATCTCGTGACGGCGTCCACCGTTGCCGACCACAGCGATCACGGTGCGTTCCGCGCCGGTGATAAGGTGCGGCTGAAAGCCGGACTCTTTGACTCGTTCGATAACGTGCTCGATCTCGTTCTTTGCTGCGTTTCCAGACATATTGATAATCATTTGGTTGCGAACTCCTTCGCCATTTTGAAACTCAGATTTCTTGCAGATTTGTAAGAACCCAGTACGCGGAACTGCTGAACTGCGCTGCATTGCTGTATTTCCTGCAATGCCGAACTGACCGCCGAGTCGGCGGCAAAGGCAGCCAGATCGAGGCAGAAGCGGTATTCCCAGGGCCTGCCTGCGATAGGCCGCGTTTCGGTCTTGATCAGGTCAATGCCTGCCTGCGCAAGTGGCGCAAGCGCCTGATGCAAAGCTCCTGGCATGTTGGCCAGAGAAAGAACAAGGGTCAGCTTGTCAGCATCGGCCGAAGCCACGGGCTCGCGGGCGAGCAGAGCGAAACGGGTGTAGTTCTCTGCGTGGTCTTCGAGATCTCGCGCCAGAATCTTTCCACCGTAGATTTGCGCAGCATTGGCGCTGGCTATGGCCGCTAGCATCGGATCGGCTGTTTCCATTACGAGGCGAACACTTCCGGCGGTGTCGTCGGCGGCCACGGGGCGGATCAACGGATGCTCGGCGAAGAAGTGTTGGCACTGCGCCAAAGCCACGGGGTGCGAAGCGACGGTGCGAATCGTCTGCAATGACGCACCTTCGCAGCCGATTAGACAATGTTTGATAGCAACAATCGCTTCACCAACGATGTGCAAGCGGCTTTCCAGCAACAGGTCATAGCAGCGCTGGACTGATCCAGCCAGCGTGTTCTCCAGTGGAGCGACGGCATAATCCGCGCGCTCATCTGAGATTGCGTTGAAGAGCTCCTCAAAGTTTATGCAGGGCAGGAGCTCCGCGTCTTTGGGAAAGAGCTGGTGAACGGCATCTTCACTGAATGCGCCGCGTTCTCCTTGAAAGGCAACGCGAGGTCTTTGCGCTCCGGTCATGGCAGAGCTCCTTCAGCGCGGACCCGAGCGTCTTCCTGCTCCTCGGCGCGTCGGGTCTCATGGACGATGCGACGAAAGATGTTCTCGACGGCTTCGTCATCAAGTGGGCCGGCGTTGCTCTCGCGGGCACGACAGATCACTTCCAGTTCGCGCGCCGGATCGCATATGGGCAGTCCCGCAGCGCGCTTGAGGCCAAGCAGTTCTGTCCCCAGCTGAGCTCGCTGGTTTAGGAGACGCAGCAATTCGTCGTCGAGGCGATCGATTTCCGTTCTCCGTGCCCGGATATCTTCTTCAGTGTTCATGGCTACTCCAAAATTCAGCGCAAAAAGAAAAAGCCGCGATCGGTGAGAATCGCGGCTTCTTCGGATTGAATATGATTGCGCTTAGTTCAACTTATCTTGTGATGCGCATACACACGCTCCGCCTCTGCCGCTATTCCTGTAAAGGAGTAGCGGTAGGTAAAGGCGAAATAAGCAAAACGGTGCATATTTGAGCCAACTATATGGGATTTTTGAAGCTGCTGTCAATGCGGAGAACCCCTGAGGCTACATTTGCGCGGGCGGCTGGAGTAACCACCGTCGCAAAGTAAATCAACATCTAACTGAAACATGCATAGGATGAAATCAGCGACGGCCGTCCGCTCCACCAAACTCCCCTCCGGCGAGGAGGTGCCTGTCCTTGGCCTGGGTACGTGGCATTTAGCTGAAGGCCGGCGCGGCAGGCAGGACGAGATCAAGGCATTGCGCTTAGGGCTTGACCTCGGCATGAACCTGATCGATACCGCTGAAATGTACGCGGATGGTGAGGCTGAGGAACTGGTGGGAGAGGCGATCGCCGGGCGGCGTGAAAGCGTCTTCCTGGTCACGAAAGTCCTGCCTCATCATGCCACGCGACGTGGAACCATTGCCGCTTGTGAGCACAGCCTGAAGCGGTTAAAGACGGATTGGATCGACCTCTATCTTCTGCATTGGCGCGAGAAGATACCTCTGGGCGAAACCGTGGAGGGCTTCCAGGAACTCATCGATTCGGAAAGGATCCGATATTGGGGAGTCAGCAATTTTGATGTAAGCGACATGGCCGAACTTTTCGAGATAGAGGGCGGTGCGAGCGTTACCACTGACCAGGTGTTGTACAACATCACAAGGCGCGGCATCGAGTTTGATCTAATGCCATGGTGTCGCGAGAGAAACATGCCAATCATGGCCTACTCGCCGATCGAGCAAGGAAGGCTAGTATTGCATCCTGTCATTCGGCACATCGCCGAACAACATCAGGCCACTCCCGCCCAAGTGGCGCTTGCCTGGGTGCTTCGCCAGGATGGAGTCATCGCCATCCCGCAATCGGGAACTCTGGAGCATGTGCGCGAAAATCGCGCCGCCCTCGACTTACAGCTTACCCGACGTGACCTCGACATGATCGATCGGGCATTTCCTCCGCCCAGCAGTAAGCAACCGCTGGCAGTGCTTTGATCGTTGTCTGAACTACTTTCCTTGGGATCCGTTTCTAGGCGATTTCGAATTCAGCAGACTGATCAGTTCGCGCGCAGCGCCAGGCGTTCCCACCTTGCCTTCCCGGACAATCTCTTTCGCGCTCAACTCTCTTCCATAAAGATTTTTGTTGGCGCCGTTGTCAGAACGTAAGGTAGAGCCTTCAAGCGAGACTCCGGCAAACAGCCCACGCGAACGCGAGTAGGAAAGAATTTCAGCTCTCATGACAATGTCGGTTGCAGCAGCGGAATCGCGGCCCTTCGGTCCAGCGGCAGCGGCAGCATCGGCACCGAGTTTCACTTTGCTGGAGAGTACGGAATTGGCGCCCTTATCGTTCACAACAAGCAGAACGAAGTCTGTTGCTTGTCCGCCAAGCTGTAGGCCGATATTCGCACCTTCCAGTGCGAACATGGCAGGCGCGCTCCATGAACCAGTGAAGGTCTTTCCAGTACGGCAGGTAATGACGCCACGTCCATAGCTTCCGCCGATTCCGATTGCGAGTTTCTTCACCGAAGGAAAGATAACCAAGCACTCAGCTTTGTTCAGATATTCCTTGGGAATACCTTCCGGAATGCCCAGAATCTCTTTCATCACTTCCGCTGATTCTTGCAATCGCGATTCTTCTTTCTTGCCCGCGAATGAGGACGTGGATGCGATAAGAAGGACGGCAGCGATCGTGAGTACGCGTTTCATGTTTTCTCCCGTAAAAGTGAAGTCTCGCGAAAGCAGAATACCCCTTTGTCTCTGGCGTGAACAATATTACGAAAGTCGCGCCTACTTCTTCATCTTGTTGTAGTCGATGGACGGCGGGGAGAATTCCGAATCGGGGATGCGTGCATTGTATGTGACGGCGTGCACAAAGCGCTGGCTGGTCATCTCTCCATTTTTCTCGCGCGAGATGACGTGCGGCGAACTGATACCTTGCTCCACGCGGTATTCGTCGTAAAGTTCAGCTTCTTCATCCATCTCTTTGGATTCCGGATCGCGCCAACTGTATGACTTTTTTGCGGGCAGGAATGACTTCACATCAATGTAGAGCGTAACGCCCTGGTTCTGCGCGTTGATCAGGCTGATCTTGTGGACTGTCTTGGGCCCAACGAGCGTAGTGCCTTCGTAGAAGAACGCCGTGCCGGGAGCTTTTGTCCAATCGCGAAGAACGTAATCCAGCGCATAAAGCCGACGCCGCTGATAGCTGGCCAAGTCTTTCGGATCCTCCGCACGAGTGCCGCGGAAGGTGGTTTCGTATCCCTTGTCGCCGTTGTGGATGATGATCCAATCGTGCTTCTTCAGGAACTCGTAACGTTCCTTGTCCGGATATCTATATTTGCGCTCGTAGGGAACGCCCACGCCCTGGGGCGCGTTCTGGGAGAAGCCGTACCCGCGACCTTGCTGGTCGAGATCTGTGAAGGCGAGGTAGGCCTGTCCGCCGAGCGCCTGAATGCTCTGCTCGACTATTTGGCGCGCTTGCTGCGCGTTGGCTTCGGCGGGATTCTGTACGGGGGTTGGGTTCGTAGCGGATTGCGCTGTTGTGGTAGACGGCTGCTGCGCCAGGCCAGAAATCGTCAGGAGTAGACCAACGGCTAAATATTTCATGGAATGCCTATATTAGACGCAAAAAGGAGAGTTGAAGCTGCTTTGCAAAGATGAAGCAAGTTTACCCCACCAGCACCGCGCCGCCGTTAACATTCAAAATCTCACCGGTAATGAAGCCTGCGTGTTCAGTGCAGAGGAAAAGGATAGATGCGGCAATCTCCTCCGGTTTGCCGACACGTCCCAATGGGATTGTCTTAAAAACGCGCTCGCTGACAATGGGATCGTTCAGCGCGGGAGCGGCCATGTCGGTTGCCACCCAACCGGGCGCGACACAATTCACGTGAATCCCATAGGGCGCGAGTTCGGTGGAGAGGCCTTTCACCATGCTGATGACCGCGCCCTTGCTGGCGGCGTAATCGCAATGGTAGGCTTCGCCGCGCTGTCCGGCGGTGGAGCTGATGATGACGAGGTGTCCGCTGGGTTCATCGCCGGTGGCATTCTGCTTCTTAATCTGCGCGACACTGTGCTTGATCAGGCCGAAGACGCTGTCGAGATTGATCTGCATCGTCCGCCGCCACTGGTCGTCGGACATTAAATCAATGGGCTCATCATTCGATGGCCAGATGCCATGGTTCGCGACTAGGCAATCCAGCCTGCCAAACCGGTGAATAGCCGCGTGGACCAGAGCCTCCGCGGATTTTGCGCTGGAGAGCTCGGCCTGAAAGGCGGCGCAGTTGTCGCTTCCCAATTCGGCGACGAGCTTTTCCGCATCGTCCTTCGCCTTTTCGTAGCTGAACGCGACCTTCGCGCCCGCACGGACGAACAGGCGGACAGCTGCGGCGCCTATGCCGCGCGATCCTCCGGTGATGAGGGCGACTTTCCCAGAGAGATCCATTTGGATTCCAGAACTAACTTTTGGCATGTGAAGAAGGTAAGCGAGCGGGCGGGGGAGAAGCAAGCTGCAGATATCCCTAAAGTTCCCACCTACCCCTGCCGATGCAACTAAGGTAAGCCCGAAACCGGGCAGGTTGCACTTGGAGAGCAGGGGTGATTTATGGCGACAGCGGTAAACAATGCGGCGGCAAACGCCTATGAAGTGCGCGTTTGGGGCATGGACCTCAATGACAAGCCATTCATTCAATCGGCCGTGGCGCAACAGTTTACCGAGAGCGGTGTGCTGCTTGAGGGCAATCTGCCGGTAAAGACCGGCGACACCATCGGCGTCCAATATCAGAAGCAGAAGGCGCGATTCAAGGTCTTGTCGGTGGCGCAGGAAGAATCGTCGATGCGCCGCAAGGTGGGCATCGAGTGCCTTGAGGCCACCAACATCTCGGGATTCCCGTTTGCGATCCGCATGAACCAGATGGGCACTGCCGCGCAATATGGCGAAATCAAGCCATCGATCCGCCAGACCGAGGTGCCTGTGACCGAATGCTTGCCGAACCGCCGTGGCAAGGAGCGGTTCAAGTGCCGCATTTCCGCGGAAATAAAATCGCAGGAGTCCGTCACCCAGGTCTGCGCGCCGATCACGGACATCAGCGAAGAGGGATGCTACCTGGAATTCATAACGCCGCTGGCGATGGGATCGAAGGTGATCGTCAGCGTCCGTGCCGTGGATTTCGGTGTGATGGCGCCACTGCAAATCGCAGGAATCGTGCGCACATGCCACGCGATGGTGGGAATGGGCGTGGAGTTTGTGGGCGCATCCGATGCGGCCAAGAGTGGTCTGCTGGGAATCATCGCAAAGCTGCGCAGGGCCGCGCCAAGTGGGATGATCGCGAGTGCCCCGCCACAAGAGACGCAGCAGGCAGTGGCTCCGAATTCGTCCGTGACGGAGACGAGCACCAAAGCGGAGCAGGCACGCCGAGCGGGAATGGATTTGCACCAGTTGGAAATGTCATTGAGTTCGGCAGACATGGATGCGCGATTGCTCCAGGAATTCCGCGACGCAGCCACTCATGCACGTCACGTATTGACGCTGGTGCAGCAGTGGCTGGACCTGAAAGAGAAGAACCGCGATCCACAAATGGTTCTTCCCGCGATGGCCGCCGAGCGCATGAGAGCGGCTGCAGTGGTGAACCGCAATATCGCGATCGATTTGGACACGCTGGAGATTAATCGTGAGACTCCGGGATTTATGGAGATGCTGGCGCAAGTGAATGCTGTGAACGATCGGTTGGCCCGCCTCTAGCTTTGAACGGTTTGGTCGACAAAGTTTGGCAGAGCGGCGGCTTTTGTATATCCTTAATCGCTAAGTCAATCTGCGAGGAAAACGTTCATGAGCGCTACTGCCACCATCGACCACACCGCATTCTGGAATGAACTTGAGAGCCGCATCGCGAAGTACGATCTGCTCTGCCATCCGTTTTACAAGGCGTGGAGCGCCGGCGAACTGACGCGCGAAGAGCTGCGCGAGTACTCGGCTGACTATTATCACCATGTGGCTGCGTTCCCAACTTACCTGAGCGCGCTGCACAGCCGCTTGCAGGATGGCGAACTCCGCCGCGAAGTACTGCGCAACCTCTGCGACGAAGAGATTGAAGGCGCAGCGCACGCCGACCTCTGGCTGAATTTCTCTGAAGGCATGGGCGCGAAGGCGGATGA
>JAOAPL010000275.1 GCA_025462925.1 Acidobacteriaceae bacterium | reverse complement strand
CGGTGCACTGTGATGATGGCGAAAAGGTCCCGGCCGAAACTCTGGTGTGGGCTGCTGGCGTTTCGCCGAGCCCGATGCTGAAAGAAATCCCATGGGACCTGCAGAAAGGAAGAGTCGTCGTTGACCCGACTCTGGAAGTCCCACGGTTCTCTGGCGTGTGGGCGGTGGGCGATTGCGCGGCGGTCATCGACCCAAGTTCAAAAACTCCATATCCTCCGACCGCCCAGCACGCCCTTCGCGAGGGCCGCCGCGCTGGCAAGAACATATACGCTCGGTTGAAGGGAAAAAAAACAACTCCCTTCATGTACAAGGCGCCGGGACAGCTGGCCTCGATCGGCAGGCGCACTGGCGTTGCGAGGGTCTTCGGTCTGAAGTTTTCCGGCGTCGTGGGATGGGTGCTGTGGCGGTCCATCTATGTGATGAAGTTGCCGAGGCTGGAGAAGAAGTTGCGCGTCATGCTGCAATGGGCGCTGGATGTCGCCTTTGAGCGTGACCTCGGTCAGTACGTCACCCTCAGGGACATTGAGAGCCTCAATCGCCTGCTCGACACCGAGAGGCAAGGCAACGCATAGGGCGGGACAGCGCCAAAATTACCCACTACAAAAGACCGGAAATCACGATCAGGGGCAGGGAATCAGGACTTCTTGCCGTTAATCTCGTCGCGAATCATCGCGGCGACCACCGGCTTCAGGATCTCGCGAGTCACCGCCTGCAGCATCTCTGGGCTCATCTTCGCCAGAACGTTCGCCACCAGCGTATCCATGTCTTGTTGCGAGCTCTCCGAAATCTTTGCTGCAGCCTCCACAGGCTGCGGCACCTCGGGCTGTACGACGCTCTCTAACGCATAGCTTGTTTCCTGGCGAATGGTCTCGACGGTCTCAGGGGAAATCGACCCGTCCGAAATCAAATCCGGCAGTGGATCGTGCGACGCAATTTCGTTCCCCACCAAGCCAGGATCGGCTACGTAATGGACCGGTTCCTCGCTCGGTGCCTCTGAAACAAAATCATAGGAGACTGGCGTCTCTGCCTGAGGCGGTTCCACGGTATGCGGCTCTTCCGCGACTAATTCACTAGCGCTGCTCGCCGCTGGGGCGGCCGGAGCATCCCACGTCGAGGCCAATTGGGTAGCCTTCTGAGCCTCGGCCTCCCACGGGCTGCTGCTCGTGCTGAACCAGGAATTTCCCCCGCTCGGTTTTGCCGCTTCCGGCAACGCCTCTCCCGGAGCAGTCGTGACGGCGGGCGCAATAACCGGGGGCGCAGTCTCAACTGCTGCCACCGCCACATCCGTCGGCTTGGATTCCACAAACTCCGGTTCGGGGGTCTTCGGCAGATTCCACGAATTTTGTGGTGCCCCCGCTTCGGAAATCACGATCGGCGTTGGCGGAGGCACACTCGTCACAAACTCCGGCGCTGCCGCCTCTTCCAATAGGTCCTGTGCCTTCTCCCTGGTCGGTGTCCAGCTTTCCCGTCGTTTGCTGCGCGCCGCCTTCTCCGATGCCGTTTCCGTCACCGTTTCCGGAGCAAATTCTTCGCTGCCGCCGTCGCGCCGCCATGCCGATTCTTCTTCTTCTTCCTCTTCCTCTTGTTCTTCCGCGCCATTCCAATCACGGTCCGCAAGCTCCGGGCTCGGCGCCGCTACGTATACTGCATCGTCCTGTATCTCCGCAGATGGAGTCTCCATCAAGCTTCCGAACGCCAGCGGCTTGCCGGCAGACTCGATATTCAGTGCCTCAGGCTTCTCAGGAATTTCGTCGACAAACGACTCGCTCTCGATCGCCGGCTCTTCCTTAGTCACCGCAAGAACTGTCGGCGCCGCGCTCACAACCGTGCCGTTCGGCCCGCCCGCCATGGTGGGCCCACCTGCTTGCGTAGATTTGCCCGTTATGGCCGCACCTCCCGACGTGGTGGGTGCGCCTATCATCGCCGCCGTGTTACCTTTTTCCGCCGCCACAGCCTTGGCCGCGCTAGCGCGCTGCAACGCCGATTTCACCATCGAGATCAACGGATCGGGCGGAACGAACGGTTTCTTCAGCACGCCGTCCGCGCCCACTCGCTGTGCTTCTTGCTCATCCAGTGGGTCAAACGCGCCCACCAGCAAAATCACCGGAATGTGCGCCAGCGTGGAGTCGTCTTTCACATACTTGCAAACTTCATAGCCGTTTCGCACCGGCATGAACACATCGGCCAGCACTAGATCCGGCCGCAGATCAGAAATCTTCCGTACGGCGGCCTCTCCATTGCCAACGGCGATCACGTCTATGCCCTGATCCTTCAGGGCTAGACCCACCATTTTCTGGATGTTGCTATTATCGTCCGCAACCAAAATCCTGGCCACCGAACGTCCTCCGGAGATACCGCTACCGCCCCACACACGACCGCACAACTTATTGGAGCATTCGGCCTAACATGCGTCAACGTGAACCGGAAGAGTGTGTGTCGGAAGGTGAATACCGCATTTCCAATTGCAACTCCGCGCGAACAAACAAAAAGGCGGGCTGTGAGCCCGCCTTGGTCCGCTAATTTGCAGTTCTTGTTTAAGTTACCAGGGAACTACTTTCCGCAGCCCCTTCTTCTTCTTGCTGCTCGATTCTTTCTTGGAGTCTTTCTTGTCGTCCGAGTTTTGCGACCCATCCGTCTTGCTCGCATCTGAACTCTGCGAGTCACCGCTCGCCGAAGAATCCGCCTTCGCCGGCTGTTCGCTCCCAGCCGCATTCCCGGTCGGCTCAATCACGGGCGCTCCGCCCGGCGCACTGGTCCCATTAGCATCGCCCGCCGCCGGCTGCGTCGACGCCGGAGCCGCCGCGTCCGGACTCGCTCCAGCGTCCGCCGGCGGCACAGTCTCCGCAGGCGTCGGAGCCGGACTTCCCGGCGTAACCGTCTCGATCACTGCCGTATTCGCGGCCCCGCCGCCAGACCCGCCAAGCTGCGATCTCCCACCGCCAGTCAAAATATCCGTCGCCGAAGTGGTGTCCGCCTCCGGCTCCAGGGTCGGCGCGCCGCTCCTCGCCGCCGCAATCATCTCTCCGTGCGGCCCCGTGCGCACCAGCGCCATCGGTCTCTTCACGAAGCTGTCGCGCGGGCGCGGCGTATTCTGCTCCGCCGTCATCCATGCCACCGCCTTGGGATCTGGCTGCGGCACCGGTACCTTGAACGCCACCAGCTTGTTCTTGGCATTCGGCGTCAAATCCGAAAGCGGATAATTCTTCACAATGTTCCCGTAATAGACCGAAGCGATTTCCTTGTGCTCGCTCTTCTCGAAAATATCCCCCAGCATCCACTGCACTTTGTCCGACCTGCTGTAGAGCGGATATCGCTTAGCAATCGAAACCAGGCGTGCCGCCGCCGCGCGTCGGTCGCCCTTCACATAGTAAAAATACCCAATCCTGTAATCGCCCTCCGCGATGATTTCCTGCACGTCCCTGAGCCTCTGCTCGGCCTTGGGCGCCAATGGATCTTTGGGGTATTTGGAGAGGAACGTCTGATACTCGTCCTCCGCGGCCTTGGCTTCGCTGCGGTCACGGTCCGGCTTCGCCATTTGCTGATAATGCGCGTTCGCCACCTGCAACTGCGCATAAGCCGCTTCCGGCAGGAAAGGGAAGAACACGATGAAATCTTTATAGCCCTGGATCGCCTGCGTCATGTTCGCCGTGCCGGCCTCTTTGTAATAAGAGTCCGCGATCCCCAGCTTGGCCTTAGCCAGATATTCGCTGTCTGGATAAGTGTTGATCAGCGTCTGCAAGCCCAGCCGGCCCACTTCTTGCCGCCCGTGCTTGATGTCCTCAACCGCCCGGTTGTACAGCACCTTGTCCGGCTCAGCAGAGTTGTCCGCGCTGGTCGACTTATTTACCTTCTTCTTTTTCTTGTGCAGGATTTGGGCATCGCTGTAGCTGGCGCTCAGCAGCATTCCAGCCAGCAAAGTCCATGTAAGAGTTCGGCGCAAAGCTTCACCTCTCTCAAGAAAATCTTCCGCCGCCAACAGATGGCTAGGCAAATCCGTTTTGCTCGGTTATGTCCCCAGTATACCTGAACCAAAGGACGGGCTTCACCAAGAACTTACCCGTCTGGGCATGGCTCTCTCCCCTGTCGGAATCCTCCTCGCACCGCCGGGTTGCCTCACCCTCGTGGCCTCCCCGGGAAAATTTCAACAAACTGTTACAATGCCCTACGCGCTTCCTACTAGAATTCCCTCACGCTGTCCGCAGGGATCGGGCTGCGCTGTTCTAAGGGCTGCACTTTCTAATGGATAAACGTAAATTCCTCTTCGTCTCGCTATCTGGCCTCATCGGCGATATCGCCTGGCAAGTCCTGAAAGAAGGCCATGACGTCCGCTACTACATCGACAACGAAAAAGAGCGCGACATCGCCGACGGCTTCGTCCCCAAATCGAAAGACTGGGAGAAGGACGCCAAGTGGGCAGACATCGTCGTTTTCGATGACACGCTCGGCCAGGGCGCCAGAGCCCAAGCACTTCGCAAAGAGGGCAAGCCCGTCATCGGCGGCTCTGAATACACCGACCGCCTCGAAGATGATCGCTCCTTCGGCCAGGAAGAGCTAAAGAAAGCCGGCGTCAACATCATCCCTTACGAGGACTTCGACTCCTTCGATCCCGCCATCGAATTCGTCAAGAAAAATCCCGACCGCTACGTCATCAAGCCCAGCGGCGAAGCCCAAAACGTCAAGCGCCGCCTCTTCGTCGGCGAAGAAGAAGACGGCGACGATGTAGTCCGCATGCTCGAAGCCTATAAAAAAGCCTTTGCCGACGAAATCAAAGTTTTCCAGCTTCAGCGCCGCATTAACGGCGTCGAAGTCGCCGTCGGAGCTTTCTTCAACGGCAAAAAATTCATCACTCCGATCAATATCAATTTCGAGCACAAAAAACTTTTCCCCGGCGAAGTCGGCCCTCCCACCGGCGAAATGGGCACTGCGATGTTCTGGAGCGAGCCCAACGCCCTCTTCACCCGCACCCTGCTGAAAATGGAGTCTCGCCTGGCCGAAGAAGGCTACGTCGGCTATATAGATCTCAATTGCATCGTCAACAACAACGGCATCTATCCGCTCGAGTTCACGTCGCGTTTCGGCTACCCCACCATCATGATCCAGCAAGAGGCCATGCTCACGCCCATCAGCGACCTTTTCTGGGAGCTTGCTAACGGCTGCGATCCCAAGTGGCGCACGCGCAGCGGCTTTCAAATCGGTGTGCGCATCGTCGTCCCGCCGTTCCCCTTCGACGATGAAGCCACCTTCGAATCCTTCTCCAAAAATAACGCCATCGTCTTCAAGCGCGGCACTCCCGACGAAGTTCACATCGAAGACGTAAAGCAGGTAAACGGTCAGTGGCTAATCGCCGGCACGTCCGGTGTAGTCCTCGCAGTAGTCGGCACCGGCCAGACCATGAAGCAAGCCCAAGCCCAGGTCTATACCCGCATCAAAAATATCCTGATCCCCAACATGTACTACCGGACTGACATTGGCGACCGCTGGGCAGAAGACTCCGACAAGCTTCACAACTGGGGCTACCTCCGCTAGCACAGGCACTCATCCCGGTGCTCGATCGCAAGGCAGGATCGCGCAATCATCACAGTGGGACACACGACACGCATCAAAAACGTCCTCGCGTCCCCACCTCTTGCGATAGAATTCCTCCCGCTCAGAACGGCCGAACACTGGCCCGCAAACAATCATGCCAACAGGAGATCCCGCATGAAAAAAGCCATTCTCACTCTTCTTCTTATGCTCGTTGTGCGCCCCGCGCTGGCGCAGACTGCGCCGGAAGGAATCTGGCAGGGCTATGACGGCGAATGGAAGCACGTCTCCAAGCAACTGATCGACTTGGCAGAAGCCACGCCGCCAGACAAATTCTCCTGGCGCCCCGCACCCGGCGTGCGCTCAACCAGCGAGGTCTACATGCACATCGCGCTCGCCAATTTCTATCTGCTCAGCGTGACCGGCCCGAAGATGCCCGCCGACCTCAAGATGGAAATGGAAAAAGGTGTCACCGCCAAAGCTGACGTCATCAACTGGCTCAAGCGTTCCCTCGACGCCGTAAAAGAAGGCCATGCCTCTGTCATGCCAAAGGACCTCGACCACAAAGTCCACATTGCCGATCGCGATGCCACCATAGACGGCATGTATCTCCGAATCATCGTCCACGCCAACGAACACATGGGCCAGCTAGTTGCTTACGCCCGTATGACCGGTGTCGCCCCTCCCTGGTCAAAGAAGGACTAAGCCCCAGCGTTACTTAGCGCAACGCCATCGCAACAAATCCCGCCAGCGCGCCTAGCGTCGCAACCGCGCCGCCCGCCGCCGCCGCAATCTTCCACGAAATAGTCTTGCCCACCACCAAAAACGAGTACACGCTATAAATCCCCAGCGTGCACAGAATCGTCACCACGTAAGGCAGCGCCACTCCCCGCGACATCGCCACATACGCAAACAACACATCAAACGCCATCGGCACCGGCAGAAACGTCGCCACCAGCGCGACCAACACAATCCCGCCCAACGTAGCCGGCGTGTGCAGTCCCGTCTGCGGGATCGTCTCCACCGCCAGCGCCCCCAGCACCGCCGCCAGCACCATCAGCGGCACTCCCACGCGAGCAACATGCCAAAAGCTCTTCGCATAAGATTTCGCCGTAGCAGCAAGAGCCTGCCCCCAAGTAGCCGACGCAGGAACCTCCACCGCGCATTCTCCCGCCGTAATCGGCCCCACCTTCCATCGCGAAATCAACGGCGCAAACACAAAAATCATCACCAGCATCGTAGCCAGCTTCAATTCCACAATCGGAAGCGGAAACAGCGCAAACGCCATCGCCAGCACGACCACATTCAGCGTCGGCGAACTAAACATCGCCGCCAGCGTCGATTCCGTGCTCATCCCCGACTCATACAGCCCACGCCCAATCGGCGCCACGCAATTCGCGCAAACTCCCAGCGGCATTCCCACCGCCGCGCCCAGCAGGGAATTGACGTAAGCGTTCCCCGTCCGCCGCCGCGGCATCGTCGCCAGCACCGTCAGCGCGGCCGCGCCAAAGAAAAACCCAAACGTCATCCCAATCTCATTCGCCTGCAGCCAATTGATCGACGTGCGCCAGACCCGCTGCCCCAGCGGCATCCCCGCCGTCACCGGCAGCAACGTCCCAAACGTGATCGCGCCGGTTACCTTCACTTGAGTCCCCTGCGAATATTTTTTGTACAGCGCCGGATACCGTGACACCGTCCAGAAGTAACCCCCAATCGCCATCAGCAGCACCAACGCCACCGTGCGTGTCCGCCAATGACTAGCCGCCTCGCCACCAGCAATAGCCGACCCCAACGCTGCCGTTCGAGTAGCCATAGCGCCTCCGTCATAACCAAATTGTGTTGTTCGGAACCCGAGGACGCCGCAACAATACGCACGCCACATCAATCGTGAAATAACTCAAAAGCATTACAGAGGACCGGCTTTTGGCTCCGTCTCCTCGCCCCTCGGCCTCATTCCGAAACGGCGCCATCACCTCTTCTCAGCCGCTTACCCATCTGTCAAATGGCTAACACTAATGTGGTAACAGCCGTGAGAGTCCCTCAGGTAAAAACCGGATTGTTCTACATCTCGATAACAAAGATGCTCCCAACATTCTTTGACGGAAAGGCTGGCCACAAGCCCTGTTTCCCACGGTGGGATCAGGCGTTGAAGTGTGCCTGCGGCCAGAAGAAAGACCATGACCAATACACTGCACGATATTTTGAAAAAAGACCCCAAGGGAACATTTCATTGGATCGAGGCGGTAACTGACATGGATACTGCCGAGGAGCGTCTCCGCAAATTATCTGCGGAGTCCCCGGACGATTTCGTCATCTTTCGCGAAATCGATCTCCGCGTAGTCGCTACTTACTCCGACAAGCAATATAAACGCCTGTAACCACAACCCTATTCAGCGAGCATTCTCGCGCCCGGTCTGGCGCTGCTGTGACCTCGCTCGTCCACGGCACGCCAATCTTTTCCTCACCCATCCACAAATTTGCACAGGCTTTCCCGCCGATTTCGATTGACGTCCGTAAGCGGCAGGATTATCGTGCCCGCAGATTGAACCGAAAAGCTTGAAAACTTTACGGCTCAGTTTTGAAAGCGCAGCAGCCTAACGGCCGGTGCGCCGCCAGATTGAACCAAGAAGCAAAGAGTTTTGCGGTTTCAGTTTAAAAGGGCGCAACCACCTTCACCGGTGTTTGCGCCCTTAAAATTTTTGCCATAACTGCGGCACGGCCAACTGAACAAGCCGAGCCCTCAGGTTTTTAGCGCGCAGCCCGGCCCTTCAAATCCTCTGCATGAATCGCCAGTTCACACTGTTCCATTTGTGATTTCTGCGTTCTCATCAAGGTGCGCAGCCGCTTTTGGTCGATGTTGGTCCGGCCTGTCGAGTACTTCAGGTAATCGAGGTTAGCCTGCGCGAAGCGCAGTTGCTGCATCCAGAATGTCGCCGTCTTTCTCAGTATCGTTGTCGTCTTTAATATCGTGGTCTTCTTCATTTTCGTTCATGAGCTCACCAAAGTTCGTTGACCTCGCACCTTCGCGCGCTCATTCCCCTCTTGTTCCTTCTGATTGCACTCCGCAATTTCGTCATCGATGTTCTTGATTTCCAAAGCAAGGTGATAATCCTGCGGGCGCTTTGTGTATTCTGCGAAAAGCGAATCTCTCTTCTTTTTTAAAACGCGGCGCTTTTCCTTCAAAGGGCTGGCGGTCTCTGCTATGTCGTATCCCATGTTCCCAGTGTGCGCCCGATTCTCCCCCGTGGATACAGCAAACCAGTGCCCCCGTGTCGTCCGCACCGGCCACTTACACTGAAAGATGTTTACATGGTTCCGCGGAAGTTTGAAGTGGGGGACATAAACGAGGGAGTCGTGGACGGTTGAAGGTGCCCAAATTTAACCTGCCGGATTATTTACATCGATGGAAACGCTTAAACCTAACGGTGACCTTACTCCGTATCGGAAGTCCAGCCGGCAATCGCAATAACCCGATCTCTCTTGATTTCCACCGCCTCAATAGCGGAAAGCCTGCGGTCTACGTGCGGATCGGCGCGCAACGCACCGGAATGCAGCAAACAGCGCTCCCCGATAGCTGCACCACAGCGAGGGCAGGGAACCGCTGACAGTTGTTTCGAAGTCATGTCGATCATTCTCATTAGAAAAAGAGAATGCGACAAACCCAGCCTCAAAACTGTTCGGAATAGAACATCGCGAACTTTTTATTTGTGATTGAAGAGGGGTACGGGTGCCGGGACTTGAGCAAAGAGAGGTGGAAGTGGCACCCGCTAGGTTCAGCGAGGGTAAGCCCTCGCCACACCATACGGGAACGAAAGGTAGCAGTGCGAAGCAGCGAAAACTGTCCAAAAAGGGACAGGTTTGTACAGCTTCTTTCTATTTGAGTTGCTGCCCGCGTTTGGATTGTACGCTTGGATGCTCGGCGCACACATGCGACGCAAACTTCTTGTCGCGCTCAAGTTCGTAGTTCAGTCTTATTTCAGCTAGCGTGTTGCCGGCCGGTATTTCGGAAGGATTGAACTCCCAAGCGCATTCGGAACAAGCCCAGCCCACGAAACGCTTCCTTTGCACCCACACCATTTCCGGGTGCGTTGCAAGGGACTTGCGGCTTGGGATGACCACCATACGTCACCCTTCGTGACATTTGGGGTATAGCACCGAAGCTATATCGAAACAATGGTACGAGCCCTTCGCACGGGGAACGTGCAGTGTTCCTTTCACTGATGCGCCTCGCTCGCGTCATTACGAAACATCAGGCGTGATAAGAACTCTCTAACCTGCACGGTATCCGCCACCCATCATCCGAACAAACCCGCTGAGCTGTCCAATGCGTGACATGTTACGCCTAGTCCGTATCTGTAAGCTTCATCCCTAGGTCGGTGTGAGGTTGCTCACGCGAATCTGTGACGCGGGCCTGCGCCCTACTCTCTGTGAACGTTGAGGAGCGCGGAAATCCCGAAGCAAAGCGTGAAACTCAGGGGGGATCGGATGCGGAATTCACAGGTCGTCTTTTCCGTGGGCACTAAGTTGGCGTTTAGGGTGTTTGCTCCAATCCTCGTCATGGCATCTCTACTGATTATCTGCAAGCCGGACTTACTGGCGCGATTCGTATTCTGAGGAAGACTGGAGAACTCAATGAGACCGACACTTTCGCATCGACTATCGATGGGAGCCGTACTCTGCATTGCGACGCTGGGCATCCCTTGGTTCCTGCGAGCACAAAACGATGCGGAGAAGATTTACAAAACGAACTGCGTCTTGTGTCATTCGGTCGATGGCAGTGGGAATTCTCCTTCGGGCAAGGCACTCGGCGCCCAAGATCTCCGTTCCGAAGTGGTGCAGAAAAAAACTGATGCTGAACTTGCGGAAGCTATTGCCCGGGGCAAAGGGAAAATGCCCGCTTTTGGCAAGAAGCTCAAACCTGAAGACATCAGCAAACTCGTTGCTTATATAAGGGCGCTGCCGAAGGGCAAGTAGCAAAATTTGCTGACCCAGTATGCGTTGCAATAAGCAACGCGCGATTCGCGGAATCGCGGGGAGAATTCAATGTGTGATTGTGCGAGCGATCCAGAAAACGCAACTCAGAAGCCCACCGCACCGCGGTCATTTCCTGACAACCGGCGCTCGTTTCTGGGTGCATTGCTCGGAGTCGGATCGGTTTTTGTAGGCGCCCTGCTTTCCGTACCGCTCATTCGCTTCGCGCTTTTCCCGCTGCTACGCCGGACCACGGAAGTAAAGAGTTCACCGGTGGGAGCTATGAACGAGTTTTCTGCTTTGACGGAACCTGCGATGCGCAACGTTCAGATCGAGTTCGTCGACGGCTGGCGCAAAACAATATCCGAGAGAGCCGTATATGTAACGACAGATAAGGACGGCCACCTTCGCGTGCTGACATCCGTCTGCCCGCACCTGGGTTGCACCGTGCCGTGGAACAAAGAAAAAAGTCAGTTCATCTGCCCCTGCCACGGCGCCACATTCACCAAAGATGGAGCGCGCATTAGCGGGCCATCATTGAGAGGAATGGACACGCTAGAGAGCTCCGTCCAGGATGGCCAGCTCCTGGTGCGTTTCCAATATTTCCGCCAACTCGTATCCGACAAAGAAGTGATTGGCTGAGTATGGTTCCTCCAGTAATGCAGACAGCGCGAACAAACGAAAGGGGCGCTCTTGCTCCGCGCCAGCCCGGCGTGTGGGGATGGCTGAACCGTCGCACCGGGATTGATGCCTTGCTCCGAACCGCGCTCTACGAGCCAATTCCCGGCGGCGCGCGTTTCGCCTACGTCTTCGGCTCAGGACTTCTGTTCATTTTCATTTCGCAGGTAATTACTGGGGTTTTTCTGGCGCTGTATTACGTTCCTTCCGCCGATCACGCACACACGACGGTTGCGTACATCACGAAAAGTGTTACTGCTGGTTCTTTTCTGCGCAGCCTGCATGCCTACGGTGCCAGCGCCATGATTGTCGTGTTGCTCCTCCATCTGTCCCAAACATACATATATGGTGCCTACAAGGGCCGGCGCGAGCTGCTGTGGCTCACCGGTTGTTTGCTCTTCGCCCTCATTCTGGGCATGGCCTTCACCGGCTACCTGCTTCCGTGGGACCAGCGATCGTATTTTGCAACCGCAGTCGGAACAAACGCCGCCAGCGAGATTCCCTGGATCGGTGAGAGCTTGAAACGCATGATGCGCGGTGGCACAGAGATGGGAACTCTCACCATCTCGCGATTTTTTGTCGCCCACGTTTTTCTAATCCCGGCCGCCGTTTTTGCGCTCGTAGCGTCCCACATATTCCTCTTTCGCAAGGCTGGAGCCGCCGGGCCATCCACCGAAGATCCCCACGAACCTAAACAGAAAGTGGAGCTCTTTTATCCCCGCCAAGTGTTGATGGACCTTTCGCTCACGGCGCTGCTCATCA
>JAOAPL010000054.1 GCA_025462925.1 Acidobacteriaceae bacterium | reverse complement strand
GGCTCAGTCACTCCAGCCAGCAAGTGCAACCCTCGCTCATGCTTGCCCATGTACCCTTCCAGCAAGGTCCCGTCCAGCCGATGCAGATTGTGGATCGCGTCCATCACCGTGAATGCCGGCTTCAAGTTCAAGTGGAGGGCGGCATGACCCAAAGGCGCGACGTCGATCAGCGCCACATTCCCAGGGATTCCTTGCAGCGCCAGCGCCGTATTGATGGCGATGGTTGTAGCTCCGCTTCCGCCTTTAGCATTGATGACAGTGAAAACCTTTCCGCGTTCCGAATTAGCGTGCGCCTTGCGCTGCGCGGAGGTGAGCCTTGCCATCGCCTCAAGCAGGTTGTGGGTGCTTGTTGGACGCTCAAGATATTCGCGTGCGCCCGCGCGCATCGCGTTCACGATCATCTGCGGTTGTGACAGCTCGCCGATTGCGAAGATGGTGGTCTGCGGCATTAGCGAATGCAACAATTCGATAGCACGTAAGGCACTCGCGGAATCTCTGGACTGGATATCGACCAGAACAACGTCCGCGTGCGCTTCCTTTATGCGGCGCACCACCGGGTCCGTGGTCCCTACCGGAAATCCAAAAATGGTGTTGACTGTTTTCGCAATGGCGGTCCCATCAACTTGGACCGGCAACAGCGTTCGCTGATCTTCATCAGTGGTAAGGACGAGTACTGAGAGCTCAGGCATGTATTCCTTCTATGAAATGATGTTTTGCTCGTACTTCTTACTTTTATGAACCTGGTACTTGAACTAGTCTTATCGGCACGCCAAATGGTCCGGTGCTTGGCGTTCCGCTGCCGCCACCACCTCCTGATGGGGGGGCGCAGGTAATTGCGCTCACAATGTGTGTCTTGACCCAATCCGACTGCCCGCCATTGCCGTTTCCATTACCTTTACCGTTTCCGTCAGTGAGAGGCCCCAAACAGCCGGCTTCAAATTTTCCTTGTCCGTCCACAAATACTTTCAGGAAACCCAAAACAGGCACTGATTGGCCCGAGGTTCCCGATGTGATCGTGGTGCTGCAGTCGTCCCAGACCGGTAGCACGGCCAACGCCCGGCTTGTGTCTACGGTCCTGCTGGTGTCTCCGGCGGGATAGTATTGGTCCGGGGCCTTCCAAAGGTCTGCAGGATTTCCGATCAAGTTAGTCACCCCTTGCCCCGTGGGACCCACCATGTCTCCAGTTTCCAGCGGATAGGACTTGCCGCACTGAATCAACGTGCTGCTCACGTTAGCGCATTGGTTTAAGCAGCTCCCCCAGGTGCATCGATACGTGTTGGCGCCGCTTCCGAAATCGAGCGAATAAAACTGCCCAGCCGCCAGGTCTGTTTTCGCATCTTGGGGGCGTGTGGGGCGCGTTTCCATACATTGCCCGATCATCGACGGTGACAGGCCTTTGACCCAGTCGGTAAGTGTCCCATCAGAGTTGAAGATCACTTGGGGAGGTTTTGCACCGCATGCTGATTTCGGCGGCAAGGCACTAAAAGTCGTGTTGGCCGCAAATATCGGTTTCACACAGTAAGAAGCGCTCCCGCTCTTCGCCGCTTCCGCTACCGCCTTCGCGTTGGTTCCCATCGCCGAGATTCCCAGCGCTCCGGCAAAAAATGTATTGATCGGATTACCACCCAGGTTGCGGTTAACTCTCACCGTCACGCGTTGGTCCGCTTTGCTCACGTCTACATCAGAGGCCGTAATCGTTACCGGCGTGCCCATTACCCTGGTCTTTGCCGCCATCGCGATCGCTGCATTTTGTGCGCTGTCTGGCTGGGGCTCCGTTGTCAACGAGAACGTATACGCGCCCGCCAGCGCCGCCGAATCTGCGGCGTGTTGTGCGCTCGTTCGTGCCGTGTACAGGACTCCCACATCCACGGCCAGTGCCGCCATTGCCATCAACAGAAGGATGGAGAGCGCCACCATCACAATTGTCATTCCTCTCTCATTACGCCGTTGTACGCTCGATTTTGCAAACACAGGATTGGTCTTCATTTTTGTCCTCCCGCGGGTGTCTTTGGATCGAATTTTCCAGGATCCAATGGCTTTTCCGGATTCTTTGGCAGGGCTGCTGGTTGGTCTGACGGCGAGATTCTCCGAACGGTGACCAGCACCATCAATTCCGATTTCGACTTCAGCAGGTTCTTGCTCTTGAATAGATTTCCGATGATGGGCAGGTTTCCCAATCCCGGGATCTTTGTCCCGACATCGGTCACGCGATTGTCCATCAACCCCGCGATCACGAAGCTCTGGCCGTCTTTGAGTTCGAACTCTGTCTCAGCGCGACGCGTACTCAGCGCGGGGATCACAAATCCCGATATCGTCAACGCATTTGCAAAATCCAGAGCGCTCACCTCCGGTCGCACTTTCAAATGGATATTCCCCGCCGGAGTGATGACCGGAGTGAAATTGAGCCGCACACCGAATTCCTTGAATTGGATCGTG
The DNA here is from genome assembly GCA_025462925.1 of Acidobacteriaceae bacterium. Lineage (GTDB taxonomy): Bacteria > Acidobacteriota > Terriglobia > Terriglobales > Acidobacteriaceae > JAICLA01. Next base: position 7,266 of record JAOAPL010000054.1, on the reverse strand, counting down.
ATCGTGTTGCTGCCATTGCCGCCCGGCTGAATGATCGGGAAAGGGAATTCTCCGCCCGCGAGGAAGCTTGCTTCTTTTCCATTCACCGCGATCAAGTTCGGCTCAGCCAGGATTTGAAGGATGTTCTTCTGTTCCAGAGCTTTGATCGTCACGCCCAGATGAATGTCCGGGCGGAACAGAAAAACGTTGAGCAGATCGTTGATATTACGGCTCGTCTGGAAGCCGGCGCCCGAGGACCCCAGCGTGTCGTTGAGGGTTACAGCTGAAGTCCCACCGAACTGCTGCGTGGTGACATTTCCTATCGTATTTGTCGCTCCAGTAGAGAAGATATTTAGACCCAATTGCAGCAGGGCAGATCGATCCACCTCGGCGAACTTCACTTCCAGCAGGACCTCTTGCGCTCCTACTGGTCCGAACGACAGGACATTAATGACGTTCTTCGAATAAGCGCTGGCTACTGCGCCGGCTTTTTCCGCATCTTCTTTTGTTCCCACATGGCCTGATAGCACGATCGCGCTTCTTGACGAAGAAAGCTTGATGTTCTCGTCCGGGAATAAGCGTTGTATCTCTTCCGCGGCGGCTGTCGCATCCACATCGACACGCAGGTCGAAGCTTCTCGATCGCTCCTGCTCATCCCACAACAGCAGCGATACCTCACCCGGTGCTCTTCCATGGATCAAGACTTGGTTGGGCGTGACCACCAGCGCATCTGCGATCGTCGGGTCTGTCACCGAAACTCTCTTCAGCCGGTCTGATGTATTCACCAGCAGCGACTTCCCAACCATTACACGCAGCGGCACCGAGGTTTGTGCCGGCAACGGCTGCTGCGGAACGTTCTGCGGCACCGTTTGCGAAGATTGGTTGGGAGGCTGTTGCGATGCACTCGGGGTTGTCTGCTCTTGCGACCGCGGCGCCTCCGGCGGTTGCTGCGGTACTGTCGCGGGATTTTCCGCCTTCGCTTCGGTTCCGCTTTCGGCTGAAGGTGCGCTCTGCGCCTGAGCAAAGCCCGTTGCCAGACAAGTTAACCCGATCACAAGCACTGATGTTCGCAACACTTTCCAACTTACTTTCATCTTGCTTCTCCGCTTTCTACTTTCTAGAACTTCACTTCATCGCGCTTGTTGCCGCGAATCATTTCCACCATGTACACGCTGCTCGGCGGTGGAGGCTCCGGCTTTTTCGCAGCCTTCTTGGCCGGCACCGGCGCGGAAGGCAAGTGATACAACGCCGAGTTCTTCACCGAATTGGGCTGCTGTTCCTGGTTGTCCAGCGGATTGCGCAGCGATAGCTGTATCTTTCCGTCCTGATTTGCCAACGTCAGTTTTTGCGCATCTTCCGGTGAGACCAGCAGCGTGATCACGGGAACTTGCTGCGGTTCGCCGTTGGCGTCGCGTTGAAGTTTCTGTCCCGCTGCCAGCACCTGCACATTTTCGAGAACAGTGGTTGTCGTCAACTCGCTATCGCGCGCCGGGGTGCCCGTTAAGAGGACGTCCACTCGCGTTCCCGGGATCACGAACCCCGCAACGGAGACCACATCGTTTACTTTCACTGACACCGCGCGCATCCCGTTCTGGATCATGGACGGCAGCCCGGCGCCGCCGTTCTCTGCAGCAATCTTGCTTTCAAGCACGGGTTCATTCTTTGACATTGGAACCAACACGCCACGGCCCACGACTTCAGACGTTCTGTGGAATACGCCGGTCGGAAGGTCGCCTGGCGGCAGTTTCACCAGCCGCAGGTCCTTCTCTTGAAGCTGCGATCCAACGTTCAAGTCCAGAGCGGCGACCACGATAGCGGTGCCATCATCTTTGCCTGACAGGACCGCTCGCCTCAGGATGTTGAAGATCCCAAAGCTCACAAATGTAGCCAGTGCCAACGCGATTGCGCCCACCAGTATTAGTTTTCTACGTTCCATAAATCCTCCAATTTAGCTGCCGGGCCCATAGAAATTCCGAAACTCTGAAGAACCGACTAATGAGATTGAATCGGGTATCGTGAATCCAGGTGCGATCTTCAAATAGACGATCGGATACGAATACGACACCGTCACTCTTGACGTATAGAAACCAGCCGTCGTGCCGCTCGGCAGTACCCAGTCTGCCGCTTGATTCACCACCACATTGGCGCTTGGGTTAGCAATCGTCACGTTGTTGTTACTGGCGTACTGCACCACGACGTTTCTGATCGCGGCCATGCAAGTGGCTGGCGTGGCTGGTGCCGTTTGGGCCTGGTTGCAATCGTTTTCCAGCAAGCTGGAGAACCTTGCCCCTTCGCGCGCTGCATTGTTCAGCACCTGGTGAACGCGTATAAAGTCTGAACCTTCGCTCACCAGCATCGCCATGAACAACAGCAGAGGCAGGACCAGTGCCAACTCCAGCAACTGCGTCCCCCGCTCCGATCTCCTATTTTTGTCAGTTTTCATTGCGCATCACCGCACGCGCACTGATATTCAGCGTGCCGAAAGGGAAATAAGCGAACGTGTATGGAGCAGTCACCGTGACCTGCGTGTAAAGCACTGCGATGCCATTCACTGCTGGGCACGCGGCAGTCCCGGAACAGCTCTGCACCACCACGATATTTCCGTCGGGAACGACGATTCCGTCACCGAGCAAGAAGTGCTGCACCAATGGGACTACCTGCGCCGAGGGATCGGGCAAGCTTCCCGCATTCGCAGTTCCTGCGGCCCAGGGCGCAACCGAATAACGCGCGCCTTCACGCGCTGCGTTAGTCACGGTTTGAAAAATGTTGTAGGCGCGTCCGAACTCCAAGATCCCGAAGATCACTGCAAACAGGATTGGCAACACCAATGCCGTTTCCAGGATCGTCGCTCCACGCTCGTTCTTGTGGATTCTCATCGCACTACCACCGCCAGTACCGTTCCTAATGCAGCTGCAATCCCAAAAGGAGAGCGGATCGTGTTCGGATTGCCCGCGTTCAAAACCGGATGCGCTTTCATTCCGATCCTTAGAAAACTTCGGCAAATCTCACCGATATTCACTAGCGTTTGAACAAACACACCCGACCTCACCACTTGGACCAGTCCGATCAATGCTGCGGCGAACACGGCTGTCTCCATCGCCAGCATCCAGCGGTCCAGCCCCAGCATCGACCCCAGCGCGGAGATCAGCTTTACGTCACCGCCGGCAATTGCACCTACCCAGAAAAACGTAAGTCCCACGGCGAACGCGATAACGGTTGCTGCCATCGCGGAGGCGATGCCGCCGGCAAATGCGTGATACATGAGCCCCGTTGCCACGCCTGCCGTGGTCAGGACCCTCGGAATCTTTCGCGTGCATACGTCTGACACGGCTGCTGTCACTACAAATGCGACGACGAAGGCGTTCCAGGTGTTCATAAAATTACAGCCATTTCGTTTACCGCAATTGCCGCAGCACTCTTCGTTTCTTTCTTCAGCTCAACTTACGCAAGTCTCTGGATTCCACTCAGCTCCGCTTGGTTGTCATCCTGAATGCGCCATACAGCGTCATCGCGAGAATGGCTTTGCTGAGCCGTACCGCAACCCTTGCTAAGGCAGACAGCACGACCCAACAAAGATGAATTGATTTGGAAGACAGCCGAGCTAGGAAGCCGCAGCTGCTGTGGCCATTGCCGCTTCCACTTTTGAGAAGATCGTATTTGCGTCTGTTCCGATCGCCGTCACTGTCGTAATAACAATCACGAGGATCAACGCGAGCATTAACGCGTACTCGGGAACATCCTGCCCACCATCGTCCAACCAGATTTTTCTCAGCATTTCCGTCATTGTCTTTTCTCCTGAGCGTGTGCGCTCGCGCTTAAGTGTTGCAATTTGAGTGCGCATTTGAAGTTTGGAATCAATGAAAATCACCGTGTCTTTTCAATAGCTTGTGGCTGACACAATCTCTTAAATTCGCAGGACTGTCTCCGAATCAAGACTGGGTGCTTCCGATGCATGACGCAATACGCGACAGTCCAAGAGGCTGGCGATGGCATTCAAAGAACCTGAAGTCTGGATTGTGCGCCGACACTTTGGCGGGGAAAGGATGAGACGTATCTCGATGTGGTGAGGAACTGGGCGAAGAGTTAGACTGGCGTGCCTAGATCAATGGACGGGACTTCCCCCCCTTATTACACGGGGCTTGAACTTGGAACAGACCCGGTCTGACGACCCTGCGCGGAAGTCCTGGGTAGAGTACGCGTACGTGTGACTGATACGCTGCATATTCCGGAAACACCATAAGCAACAGCGCTTCTTCATACTTGATGCGAATGCATATGAGCGCAAACCAGATTGAAAGTATGAGTAGTAAGGTTAGCGTCGGACGCGTAAGCCAGATCCCCAGATACTGCAGCACATAAGATAAATAAATCGGGTGCCGCGCGATACAAAATGGGCCTGAGGTCACCAAGACCCGCGCTTGCGGTATGAGGCTGAATGCATGCCGGAAATACCACAAGGAATATAGGCCGAATAAGATGCCAATCAGCCAAAGGGTGAAGCCTAACGCGTTCAGGACCGCAACGTGAGTATGAGCCACCCAACTCGGATGATATGCTGACGACAATCGGATGAAGATGATAACTAGAAAGGACCCGAGGTATGCCGCCAGACGTGGCTGCCAGCCGTTGGATTGCCTCGCGAGGGGACGACGAATGAGGAAGCTTGCCGCTGCAATCAGCTCATGCAGAACGCTGGGAAGCAGCAGTATCCCAATCTGTGGTGCGTGGACCACCATGTCCACTGCGATGGTGATGTAAAGCAAACATCCTGCCCAGTCTGTCCAGTGGCGCAGCTGTTTCCTAGGACTGGCTACTATGTCGCAAGTTGCCGGTTGTAATAATCCCGAATCCTGTCTAAGACGCAACGCTAGACTCCATCGCATTCGCTACTCTGGAGAAGATTACATTTGAATCGGTACCTATAGCGGCGATGACCGAAATCGTTAATACGAGAATCAGTGCGATCATCAATGCATATTCAGGTACATCTTGGCCGGCATCGTCTATCCAGATTCTGGCGAACATTTCTTCCTCCTGCTGAGAGAGGTGCCCCAGCTCAATCCAATCTGCAATCCAGTTGCTACAAACGATGGAGCAAAAAACTTTATTGCCTGTGTTGTCAATTGCTTAAGAACCAGCAAAGGATTCTTGAATTCGCTGTGTCCCAAAATTGGGACATGTGCTGTTGCGCACTGGTTCCCCCGTGGAACACTCGGATAGGCGCGCATCGTGACACACAGGCCATTCCATCCCGTGGCATGGCAGCCGGGTGGCGCTGAATCCATAAATAGCAACTTTTTTAGCGTTCCGCATTTATTCACTTCTCAAGCATCAGAGTGCGCCTTGAATTGCAAGGCCCTTGTTGAGAGTGCAATTGTCCATGTTCGAAAAGTTTCCAGCCTTTAACGCAAATCAAACTCGACTGTTGAAATACATAGCCTGCTTCGCACTGCTCGCGATCAGTACTTGGATGTGCGTTCGTAAGCTGGACTTCTCGAAGAAATTGGTCAGCGACTATGCCGCGTACTGGAGCGCAGGTCGCCTGCTTATCACAGGACAGGATCCTTACGATACTGCCAAGGTTTTCGCATTGGAAAAAACGCTGGGTAGGGTTCCTGTGCCGCTGGTAATGCGAAACCCTCCTTGGGCGTTTGGGATTGTTCTGCCATTTGGTTTCTTAAGTTACAAACTGAGTCGTATCTTGTGGACCCTACCTGAAATTCTTGCGCTCGTCCTTTGTGCGTCTTGGATGTGGACACAATATGCGCGCTCTGCCTCGTCTCGATGGGTTGCGTGGTTGATTGCCTGCACTTTTTTCCCGTCAGTCTGGGTACTCGTTATGGGCCAAATCACGCCTTTCATACTGCTCGGGGTAGTCGGATTCCTATATTGCGAGCGCAACAGTGTCTCGAATTCATGGTTACAAGCTTCATGCCTGGTCTTGATTGCGTTAAAACCGCAGCTTCTGTATTTGTTTTGGTTTGCACTGGCTTTGTCAGCCTTTTGGGCTTTGCGGAATTTGGATGTGACTTCAAAAGAACTGCGGCGTTGGGCACTGTTTCTGAAATTCGGATTTCTGCTAATCGTATTTTCCGCGATTGCCCTCATGATTGATCCTCATGTGTTCAAGCAATATTTCAACTATCTCCGAAACACGCCAATCTTGCGGGAGGTAATTCCTACCTTTGGTGTGTTTCTCCGTATGCACACAGGAGTTACGTGGACACAATTCGCTCCCATGTTCATCGGCTGCGGTTGGGTGCTCTGGCGCTGGGCCAAAAGGCGGGATTGCTGGAAATGGGAGGAAGAGATGCCGCTGTTGCTTTTGGCATCGTTGTTGACAACAAGCTACAGCTGGTTCTTTGACCAGATCGTGCTGCTGCCTGCGATCATCTACGCTGCGGCGCGGAATTTCCCGAGCCGCAATCGCGTCCACGCGGCGTTGGCTGTTGTACTCTACCTTGAAGTGAATGCCGGAGTGGCTGCTTTGTTCGTGCGTGGACAAAAGCTTACAAATTTCAACTTGCTATGGACTACTCCGGTGTGGTGCGCGCTCTTTGCAGCATTGCTTTGGTTAGGACGTAGAAACAGAAGGGGGTCGGCAGTGCCACGAGCGGCATCTGCCAACTGCTCTGAACCGGCAGAGCCCGTCAGCTACGCGTCAAACCTAGCAGCGTAACCATCATCGGAGATAGATTTTCTCGGCGTCGTATTCTGGTGCTTCTCGATACTCTCGATCGCAACTGGATTGATCTCCAATTCATCGATCAGCCGATGCAGCGACGAGCGCGCGATGCCCAATGATCGCGCCGCTTGCAGTTTGTTGTTGTGCGTCTCTTCCAGCGTGCGCTGGATCAGGCGACGCTTGAAGCTGCGCACTTCATCCTCAAAGGAACGGCAAGTGAGTTCCGGCTCTGTGCCCAGGAACCTTGCGGGAAGCTGTTCCATCCGGATGTCTGGGCCGTCGCAGATCACCACCGCGCCCTCGATCACGTTCTGCAATTCGCGCACATTTCCCGGCCAGTCATGTTCGACCAGCGCCGACATCGCCGCCGCTGAGATCCTCAGCGCGGGACGACGATGTTTTTCCGCGAACTTGTGCAGGAACGAATGTGCAAGCAGGATGATGTCATCGCGACGTTCGCGCAGCGGCGGCAGCGTCAGCTCGACTGTATTCATGCGGTAGTACAAGTCCAAACGGAATCTGCCGGCCTTCACCAATTGGTCCAGCGGTTGGTTGCTGGCGCAGATCACGCGCGCCGACATCGGCCGGGGGAAGTTGCTGCC
>JAOAPL010000033.1 GCA_025462925.1 Acidobacteriaceae bacterium | reverse complement strand
CCGGCGGGTGGCACTGCAGGCCGCGAGTCGGCGAGGACTAAATCGGGCTGTCGCCCGCGGCAGCAGCGGCCCCGCTCTTGGCACGAATAACGACCGTCTGGTCCGAAAAGAATCCACGACCACCGGTGGAATTCAAAGCGGAGGGATCTCCATTGACCGTGTAGGTGCCAGTGCCCCCAACATAGGTGAAGTAGTAGCCCGACTTGGGCGTCGCTGAAGTCGTTGCCCTCTGCAACGCAGGGTCAATCAGGCAAGCCGCCGCCGGGGTCGGAACGAACGTGGCAACGCACTGACCCGCCGTGGCGCCTTCCCCGAGTGACGGTAGGTCAGCCGAAAAGACGTTCGCCACGTTGTAAGTGCTGGAATAAACCACTTCCGAGGTGTTAATGGTACGGATCGAGGCCACTGCGGAAGCTTCGTTCGCTGCCATTTTCGAGCGAATCAAGTTCGGGATTGCGATGGCCGCGATGATCAAAATGATCGCCACGACGATCAGCAACTCGATTAACGAGAAGCCCTTTTGTTTAGTACGCATATAGATTGCATCTCTCCTTAAGAGTGTGTTGCCAGAGCACGTTGTCTACAGCCGAATCACAGCGGCTATACCTGCAGGCCTAGTACCAACTCAGAATCCACTTAGAATCCACGGCACAATCTATCGTAAGTTATTGATACAACACGACATGGCAAGTACTGGAACTTTGTCGGTGAAAACCAAGCAAGCCCAGAGAGGAGCACAAGACCCTTGCGCGACACTTTTTGTCCGGCCTGTTACAGCACTTAGGGTCACTTTTCAGTTGCCATTTCGGACCTCAAACGTTGTGTTTTTTGGCGTAGTGCCGGAATGACCGGTACGTGATTTTAAGGACTTCTGCCGCGCGCGTCCGGACTCCGTCCGTCTTCTCTAGCGCAGCTTGCAGGTACCGCCTTTCCGCGTCGGCCATTTCCTTCTCGAAATCGACACCCTCGGCGGGGATATTCAAGTGGCTACCCGCGGTCGCGGCGGCGACGCCCGAATATCCGGCGATGCGGTCCGGCAATACGGGGAGGGAGATCTCGGATCCGCTCTCAAGCGCTACAGCGCGCTCCATCGTGTTCTCGAGTTCGCGGACATTGCCAGGCCAATCGTAGGACTCGAGCTGGCGCATGGCTTCTGGAGAGATTCCGTTAATGGGCTTTTCCATGACCTTGCGAAAACTTTCCAGGAAGTGCCTTGTGAGCAGCGGAATGTCTTCGCGGCGCTCGCGCAAAGCCGGCAACTGTATCGGGATCACGCTGAGCCGATAATAGAGATCCTCGCGGAAGCGGCCTTCCGCAATCTCCTTTTCAAAATTCTTATTCGTGGCTGCGATGATACGGACGTCGACATCGCTTTCTTCATTGCTCCCGATTGGGCGGACCTTGCCTTCCTGCAGGACGCGGTAGAGCTTGACCTGCATGGTGAGGCTCATGTTTCCGATTTCGTCCATAAACAAGGTCCCGCCGTGAGCGGCCTGAAAAAGACCCTGCCTATTCTCCGCTGCGCCGGTGAACGCACCTTTCATGTAGCCAAACAGTTCCGATTCCAGAAGCGTTTCCGGAAATGCGCCACAATTGATGGTTATGAATGGAGCGTGCGCACGCTGACTGTTTTCATGAATGGCTCGAGCGACTAGCTCTTTACCCGTTCCGCTCTCGCCAGTGATGAGAACGCGGCTGGTTTGAGGCGCGACGGTCTGGATCATGTCAAAGATTTCACGCATTTTCGAACTCTGGCCGATGATATTGTCGAGACCGGTCAGGCGTCGAAGTTCACGCCGCAGATAGCCGGCTTCCTTTTTCCATTTCAGGCTCTCGGAGACCTCGCGGACGGCGCGGCGAAGCTGGTCGACTAACTCGTGGTCTTTAATGACATACCGGTCGGCACCCGAATTGATGGCGGCTATGGCTGTTTCGACGGTAGGAACGCCGGTAATCAGCAGGAAGAAGCACTGCGGAGCAATCTCTTTGGTGAGCTTGAGGAGGTCTACCCCGCTTTCACCGGGCATTCTTACGTCCGAAATGACAATATCGAAGATTTGCGATTCCAGCTTTCGCTTGGCGGCCGGGACGTCGTGAGCGATCTCAACGCGGTGGCCCTCTTTGCGGAAGGTGATCTCGAGCAGCTCACAGATAGAGCGCTCGTCGTCTACCACGAGAATGTGGACCGGATGCTTGCTCGGTCCCTTAGCGGCTGTTTTTGCGGCTTGCATAGTTTTCAGGCCATCCTCGGGAGCTCGATAATGAACTCGGCACCGCGGTCTTGTTCGGAGATGACGCTAATCCGCCCACTGTGAGCCTGCACAATCTGATACACGATGGAAAGCCCCAAGCCCGTGCCGCCCTCGAAGTTTGACTGCAGAGGCTCAAAGATCTTGGCACGCTGCTTAGGGTTCAAGCCGACACCAGTGTCCCGAAAGGCGATCTGCAGCCAGAACGGCCGCTGCTCTAGGCCTACGGTAAGCGTGCCGCCTTCCGGCATGGCGCGAAGCGCGTTGTCGCACAAATTCCAGAAGACTTGTTTGATCTTGTTGGAATCCACTCGCGCGCGCAACTCGTGACCATTGAACGAACGCACGATTTGATACTTGGAGCCGACCTCGGGCTTTTTCTCGACCAGCATGAGCGTCTCATCCAAGAGGGCGCGCACGTCGGCATCTTGAAATTCGTAGGTCTTCTCTCGCGAATAATTCAGAAATTCCGTGATGATGCGATTCAGGCGCTCCGACTCGCGGTTCACGATGCTCACGAGCTGTTTTTCATCTTCTTCGAGAGGGGCCATGCGTGCCAACTCTCCGACGGCCCCCGCCATGGCAGTCAGCGGCTGCCTGATTTCATGAGCAATCGCCGCGGAAAGGCGCCCGAGGGCGGCCATGCGGTCCTTTGTGGCTACTTCCTGCTCCAACCTGCGGAAATCCGTGAGGTCCTGAAAATTAAAGACGTAGCCGCTGCGCTGGGGGTCGCGGGAGCGGAGCGGAGAGACGCTGATGCCGAGGTAGCGCTGCAGACCATCGGGCGCGAGGAATTCAATCTCACGGCGCAGTGAAAGGCGTTCGTTCGGACCGGGGCGCCCGGCCGTCCAGAACTCTTCGCTGATTTCCTCGAGCTTGCGCCCGCGAATGTCCGCGAAGCGGTAGCCCAAAATTTCCTCTCCAGTGCGGTTGAGCAGAACCACGCGCCCTTCCGTATCCGTGGTGATCAGGCCGCCGCGCATGGAGTGAATAATGTCTTCGGTGAAATCCTGAAGATCGAGCAGCTCCTCGCGCTTTTCTTCAAGTTCGCGCCCCTTGCTGCGAAGGGACTGCGCCAATAGGCCGGCCAGGTAAGCGACGGCTAGAAAGCCGAGCAGGTTGCTTAGGAACCATAGGCGGAGCAACTCCGTTGTGGGGCTACCCGCGTAGGTGCGGGGAAGCTTGCCCTCGTACACAAGCAGGGTGAGTCCCCCGAGCAGCGCTGCGCAAACACCGGCGGTAAGAAAGGCAGTATTGCGGGAAAACAGGATGCTGGCGACGATTATCACCAGCAAATAAAGCGAGATAAAATAACTTTCCTGCAAGCCGGTGGTGTACACCAGCGCGGACACCATGACTATGTCGCTGACTACTTGTGCTGGACCGTGCCAGCGGGACTTAGGCAGCCAGCGCACTAGGATGATGTGTAAAGTCCCCAGCGTGATCCAGAGAATTACCA
>JAOAPL010000384.1 GCA_025462925.1 Acidobacteriaceae bacterium | reverse complement strand
CTGCTGATCTGGCGGTCGTCGCAGTAGATGCTCACTTCGCGCCGGAAATTAACTTCACTCGGGTCAATGTCGAAATGGACCCGATCCAGCGGGACGCGGTCAGAGGCCTTCCATTCAATCGCGGTGTGCTTGCCTTCCGTCCGGAGATTCGGGACTTCATCAAGCGCCGCGTACTTGGCCTTGTTCTCTTGCAGATTGGCGATGCTCGCACCTTTTATGTCCTCGGTCGGAACCGGACCAATAATCGTCAGCCGCAAGAAACGAAATCGCGCCGGGCTGGCAAGCTTGATCGCTGAATTCGAACCCAACTTCTCTTTCGCGAAGTTGAATATCGTGTAGGTGCCAAGGTCAGTCCAGTTCTTGCCTGAGAGGTTGTTCTCACCCTCAAGCTTGGCTTGGGCAATGTAATTTTCGGTCTTGAGATCAAGGCGGATGTTGTCGTATTCGGGAATTCCGACGTCCACGGCAAATTGTGTGTTTCCGTGCACGACGCCCTTGTTCAAGATGGGCACCGAAGAATGTTCTGCGAGTGTGCCGCCTTGGTCCAGAACCACAGCGTAAGGAATCTCCTGCTCGCCCGAATAGAGCCGCAAGTCTCCAAGATCGGCGCGCGAATGCTGCCAAACCGCCTCGTCCAGCACGACAAAATTCTGATTGTCCGGCCTGCCCACCTTGACGTCCCGCGCTCGCTCGAAGTACGCGAACGGACTAACGGAAACCTCGGAGGCAAATCCCGCCAGACAGACAGCCGCAAAACTTATCGCAAGGGGCACAAATAACTTGAAATGAGTGTTCAGCGCGGTTCTCCGGTCGATTCTCTTGCAGAGAGTTTCAGCCAATCTTTTTGATACACGAACGACATGCCCATCAACAGTACGCCCAGTGCGATGAAGCTCACCACTCGCAACGGACCGCTCAAACTGCTGAGATCGAATATAAAAACCTTGACGATAGTCGCAGCCATCAGCACTAGAGCCTGCCATCGAAGTATCGACGACTTTCGCCAGAAGCCCACCGCCATCAGTACCGCTCCATACAACATCCACAGCGCAGAATAAGTGAAAGCCCTCTCGATGCGCAGGTCGTGCCACCTGTCGCTAGGCGCGTAATAGCCTTGTGTTCCGCGGAGCTGGCTAAATTCACGCCCGTAAAAATCAGCGACTTCAGCATTCAGCGCCAACAGCGCGAGCACGTTGATACAAACCGTTACAACAACGAAAGCCGCGTGATCGCGCCCGCGCTCTTTTCGGACTTGCCAGGCGATTCCACCCAGCACTGCGATCGCCACCAAGTAAGTTGCGAAACGTGAATTGAAGAAAAGTGTCTCGGTATGGAACGTATCGACAAACAGCAGGCGGACGACCCCGAGCGCAAGGGCGACAATCGTCGCGGTCTTAAGGAACTGATTTTTCGCGCGCGTGCCCACCCACAATAGCGCTGCCGATTCGACGAACCATCCCATCGTGATCCAGTGGCTTTCGAGCTTCAGCGGAATTGCGATTGTGAGAAATGTGATGGCGATGGCCAGATGCAACCACTTGTGCAGGGGGCCAATCTCGTTCTCGTCTGCTGCGTCGGGTTCCTCGGCGATCAGTTGTTTGCTGATGCCGATGTAGAAGGCTGCCAATGCGAGCGCTGCCCAGGCCAGCGCTGTCCGATGGTCAGATTCATACATCGCAAAAAGCTCGAAGAAATAGACGAATGGATTGATTAGAGCGACAAAGATGAACGTCTTGGACGTTCCCCAGTGCTGGTCGTCGAATGCGCGAAGGTTCTTGATCGCAGGCAGCACAGCGAAAATCAGAAAGAACAGAGTGGCAAAACCAACTGCCAGATTCCGCTGCTCAATCGAGTAATAATTCAGATACCAGGCGACAAAGAAGACGACTGTCCCAAGAAAGCTGCCCAGCAGCAATCGCCGCCATGGCCGCAAGGCAACCAGCACGATGCTGAAAATGTCCAGCAACGCAATGTAGGAGAACAATACGACGGGCCGGTTTTCTCCGGTGGACAGCAGAACGGGAGTGGAAAACCCGCCGGCGATTGCGACTGCCGCCAGTATCTGCGCGTCTTGCTTCAGCGCCAATGCGGCGGCGGAAGCTGTAATCAGTACCATCGCAGCGAAAGCGATGGGCGCAGGCAGCAGGTGAAATAGCTGGAAGGCCGCCCAAAGCGAGAGATACATCACGCCGATGCCGGTGGCCGTCAACGAATAGGAAAAGTACTTGTACCCTCGCGCGTGCAGCCGGCTACTCCAGGCCACAAGCGCGATTCCTGCGAGCATCCCCACAGACACACGTCCACTGGGGCCAATCCACTCATTGTCGATCGCGAGTTTCAGGAAATACGCAGCGCCCGTAAGCAGAGCGACGATGCCAATCCGGTTTAGCCACTGCGCGCCGATCCGCGATTCCAAATCAATCGGTGGCTCGCTAACGCCTTGACCGCGTGATTGCTGGCGCAGCGGAGGCACTGTTCCAGCTGACGGCGTACTCGCTGGGCCCTCTGTCTTTGCCGCTTCTGGGACCTGCGGGGCAGCTTCCCGAGTCGGCGCGCTTTTGCCTGCATAAAAGAATTGCTCCAGCTGGTAAATGCGCTGGGTGAGTTCTGCCACGCGCTGCTGCAGTTCAGCTAATTCTTTCCCGTCATCCATGCCGAATACATTACAGTGCAGCAACCGTCAATACAATATCGGGAATCCAGCCGTCAGCATTGACAATCAAATAGACAGATGAACGACCAGATAAAAACCGTTTTGCTCCTTGGATTGCTCTCGATGATCTTGATCGGCTTGGGAGCTTGGATGGGACAGACCTACCTTTACGCATTCACGATCATGGCCATCGTGATGAATTTCGTCTCGTATTTCTATTCGGACAAGATTGTGCTCGCGGTCAGCGGTGCTCAGGAAGTGAGCATGGAGGAAGCGCCGGGTTTGCACAGCATCGTGGAGGAGCTGGCCGCGCGGGCAAACCTGCCCAAGCCTCGCGTTTACATCATTCCTCAGGCGCAGCCCAACGCATTTGCGACAGGTAGAAATCCCCAGCACAGTGCTGTCGCCGCGACTCAGGGCATCATGGAATTGCTCAATGAGCGCGAATTGCGCGGCGTGATCGCGCACGAACTCGGACACGTGTTGAACCGCGACATCCTGATTACATCCATTGCCGCGACTATCGCTTCAGCCGTCACGTTCATAGCACACGCGTTGCAGTGGGGCGCGATCTTTGGCGGTGGACGCGACGATGATGAACGCGGATCGACGATAGGAACCTTGGCGCTTGCTATCGTCGCGCCGATCGCGGCGACTCTGGTTCAACTGGCGATCTCCCGCTCGCGCGAATTTGAAGCTGACGCCACCGGCGCACGACTGTGCGGCGATCCGGAATCACTGGCGCGGGCGTTGGAGAAACTCGAACGAGGGGCGGAAGCGATTCCCGCCGACGTTGCGCCTGCTACCGCAAGCCTTTACATCGTCAACCCTTTTGCCGGTACAGGAGGCTTCCTGAACTGGTTTTCGACGCACCCGCCGATGGAGGAGCGCATTGCCCGGTTGCGGGCGATGATGCTGGATAGCGCAAAGTTTGCTTAGCGTGGACTGAGTCACGCCGCGACTGAGTCACGCCGCGCCGCGATCTTGGTCGGAATTTTGATCGGACTGCTGCTTCGGTTTCAGATCCCCGCGAAGTTGCGAAACCAATCGGTCAATCTCTCTGACCTCACAATACAGGCGCCGCACTTCTTCCATCTTTCGATTGCGTTCTGCGATCAATTGAGTGATCTTTTCCCAAGTTGGACTGCGGCGGTAGGGGTTCAATGGCATGGCTCGACTTGCGTCCTGCTCCCGAATGCCCTCCCCCGCCTAAGGACATCTCAGACTTTTCAGAGATGCCTAACCTTTATGGCGGGATGCTATCCAGCAACTCTGGTCGCCGTCTAAATCCCGAGAGGCGGCTTTGCTTTGCTTCGTGTAGGATGTTGCCCACCAACTCAGCTCGATAATCAGCAAGTTCAGGAGTCCCTTATGGGCCCGCAGTTCTGGAGCAAAGTCGCATCGGCAGCTGCCTTATTAGCCTTCACTCTCACGGCATCAGCCCAGAACTTTGAGGTGAAGTCCCACACCCTCAAGAATGGGATGAAGGTCCTCGTCCAGGAAGACCGGTCGATTCCGAACGTCGCTCTGTACATCTTTTATCGGATCGGCTCGCGTAATGAGCATACTGGGGCCACCGGACTCTCCCATTTCTTTGAACACATGATGTTCAACGGGGCCAAGAAATATGGCCCGGGCGATTTTGACCACACCATGGAAGCTGCTGGCGGCAGCAATAACGCCTACACAAATCGCGACGTCACCGTCTATCAGGATTGGTTTCCAAACACTGCGCTTGAACTTATCTTCGATCTTGAGGCTGACCGCATCGAGAACCTGGCCTTCGATCCCAAGATCATCGAGTCGGAGCGTGGCGTGGTCTATTCCGAGCGCCGCAATTCGGTGGACGCAAGCAATCGCGGAATTTTGAATGAACAACTGATGGCCACTGCGTTCATCTCGCATCCGTATCAGTGGCCGGTGGTTGGCTGGGCAAAGGACATTGAAAGTTGGAAGATGGACGACCTGAAGCACCACTTCGCCATGGGCTACTCTCCAAATAATGCCACCATGGTCGTGGTGGGTGCCGTGGATGCCGACCAAGTCTTCCAATTGGCAGAGAAATATATTGGCAATATCGCGACGCACGATCCCCCGCCAAAGATCGTAAGCACCGAGCCTGACCAGATGGGCGAGCGCCGCGTCATCGTGCGCAAGTTCGCGCAGCTTCCCTTGCTTTCGATCGGCTATCACGTGCCGGAAGCGAACAATCCTGACTACTATGCGCTGGATGTCCTGGAGACGATCGCATTCTCCGGGCAGAGTTCGCGCATGTATCGCAGGATCGTGGACAAAGATCAGCTCGCACTCAACATCAACGGCGGACGCGGCATCAGTTTCGATCCCACCCTGTTCACGATCAGTTCGCAACCAAAAGCGGGAGTTGCACCGGATGCCGTTGAGAAGGCTGTGTACGAAGAGCTGAGCAGACTGCAAAATGAACCTATCTCTGATCAAGATTTGGAAAAAGCGAAGAATATTCTGAAGGCAAATTTCTATCGCCAGATGAAGACGATCAATGGGAGGGCCAACGCAATTGGCACCTTTGAAGTTTTCTTTGGCGATTACCAAAAGCTCTTCAACGCCATTCCGGAGTACGACAAAGTCACGAAAGCCGATGTCCAGCGCATCGCCAAGAAGTACTTCACTGAAAAGAACCGGACAGTCGCAACGTTGATTCCCGATGCAGCGGAGGCCGCGAAATGAAAAACAAGATGATGAATCACACGATCTGTCTCCTGCTGCTCTGTGGCCTGCTGCAATCGCAAACCGGCAAAGCAAAGCCAGCGGCTACCGCGCCCGCAACCGGACAATCGAGCGGACTGAAGCTACCCGCTTATAAGAAAGTCACGTTAAAGAATGGGGTCACGTTGCTCTTACTTGAGCAGCACAAACTCCCCATCATCAGTTTCAGCTACATCGTCCGCGCCGGCTCTACCTCTGACCCGAAGGGCAAAGAGGGACTTGCCTCTCTCACCGCCGGACTGCTGCGCAAAGGCACAAAGACGCGCTCTTCCGAGCAGATTTCCAACGACCTGGATTACATTGGCATGACATTTGCCGCGAACGCGAACCCGGACTACTCCGGTGGTTCAGCCGAGTTCATCAAGAAAGACCCTGCGCGCGCGATCGATCTTTTTGCGGACGTGCTGTTAAATCCTGTTTTCCCGCGGGATGAAGTTGCCAAGCTGCAAAAGCAACGCATCGATGGCATCAAGTCGGCAAAAGATTCAGTGCAAGGGGTGATGTCGGCTTACTACGATGCCTATCTATTCGCGGGACATCCATACGGACGCCCCGCTGGTGGCGATGAGAAGTCGTTGGCTTCCATCACCCAATCGGATATTGAGTCCTTCTATTCAGCAAATTACACGCCCGCTAATACCATTCTCGCGGTCGCCGGAGACTTCTCCAGCGCTGAGATGGAGCGCCTATTGAACGAGAAGCTTCAAGGCTGGAATTCGAAATCTGCCAAGTCGGCTCCGCTGGCCCAGCCTGTTGCGTTCCAAGGCAAGAAGCTTTTGTTGATCGACAAGCCGGATTCCACGCAGACTTACTTCCACATCGGGAACGTTGGCATCGCGCGAACAAATCCTGATCGTGTCTATGTCAACCTGGTGAATACATTGTTCGGCGGTCGATTCACATCGATGCTTAACACCGACCTTCGCATCAAGTCCGGACTGACCTACGGTGCCAGTTCGTCATTTTCCCGCCGCGTTGCTCCCGGATCTTTTGCTATCACCAGCTTCACCAAGAACGCCACCACGGAAAAAGCGTTGGATATGACTCTCGATGTCGTCAAGCGTCTGCATGAAAAAGGCATCTCGGAAGAGGAGTTGCAATCTGCGAAGAACTACATTAAGGGACAGTTCCCTCCAACCATCGAGACCAGTGACGCGCTGGCCGCAACGATTGCAGACCTGGAGTTCTACGGCTTGGACGCCAGCGACATCAACGATCTCTACTCCAAGATCGATTCCATGACCGTTGCCACCGCGCAACGGATCATCAAGCAGTATTTTCCTGAGGATAATCTGGTGTTCGTAGTAGCTGGCAAGGCCAGCGAGATCGAAACGCCGGTCAAGAAATACGCGCCGGTATTCGAGAAGAGATCTATTACCGATCCGGGGTATTAAGCCTTGAACTCACGCCGTCAATTGCTGAAGCTTTCTGCTCTTGCCGCAGTCTTGCCGTTGAGCAATCTTTTCGAGAAGACGCAAGCTGCGAAAGTCGACAAGCCCATCGTACTTTCCACTTGGGATTTCGGAGTGCAGGCGAACGAGGCCGCTTGGAAGGTCCTGAGCGCGAATGGACGAGCCCTGGATGCAGTCGAGACCGGCGCGCGCGTTCCCGAGGCTGATCCAAAGATCACGACGGTTGGATTCGGCGGCGCTCCTGACCGCGACGGTCGGGTCACGCTGGATGCATGCATCATGGACGAGCACGGCAATTGCGGCGCGGTCGCGTCCATTGAGCACATCATGCATCCTGTCTCCGTCGCCCGCAAAGTGATGGAGAACACCCCGCACGTGATGCTGGTCGGCGACGGTGCCACTCAATTCGCACTTGAGAGTGGCTTCCCAAGAGAAAACCTGCTTACTCCGGAATCAGAAAAAGCTTGGAAGAAGTGGCTCGAAACATCACGATACAAACCAGTGATCAATGTTGAGAATCATGACACCATCGGCATCATCGCGATGGACTCCAGCGGAAACCTCTCCGGGGCATGCACCACGAGTGGTCTCGCCTACAAGATGCACGGACGAGTCGGTGATTCGCCCATCATCGGTGCCGGACTCTACGTGGACAATGAAATCGGAGCGGCCACTTCTACCGGCCTCGGTGAAGAGGTTGTTCGCATCGTCGGTTGTCATCTTGTCGTGGAGCTTATGCGACAGGGCAATCCGCCTGAACAAGCATGCCGAATCGCGGTGGAGCGGATCGTGAAGAAACAACCGCAGAAATCTAAGGACATCCAAGTCGGCTTCCTTGCCCTGAACAAGCGGGGTGAATACGGCGCATACTGCTTGCAAAAGGGCTTCAACTACGCCGTTTACTCCAACTCGATTAAGAATAGACTCCTCGATTCAAAGAGCTACTACTGATGCCGCAAGAGAAGATTACGCTGGAGATCTGCGCTTACTCTCTCAAGGCTGCACAAATGGGTCAGACCGCTGGCGCTGACCGTATCGAGCTTTGTGCCGACAACTCCGCCGATGGCACCACGCCCAGCTTCGGCGACATCGCTAACGCACGGAAATCGCTCACGCTGAAGCTGCATGTGATGATCCGGCCACGTGGTGGCGATCTTGTTTATTCCGATGCTGAGTTTTCCTTGATGAAGAACGCTATCGAGAATTGCCGCCGGCACGATGTTGATGGAGTGGCACTCGGAATCCTGCTTCCATCCGGCAATGTCGATAAACGACGTTGCAGGGAGCTGGTGCAGCTCTCCTCGCCTATGGCGGTTACATTTCATCGCGCGTTCGATGTCGCTACGGACCCTTTTCACGCTTTAGAAGACGTGATCGAGATTGGATGCAAACGGATTCTCACTTCTGGCCAGCGCAATTCGGCAATGCAGGGCGCGGATTTGCTTGCGCAACTGGTCACGCAAGCACAGGGGCGCATCGTCATTATGCCGGGCGGCGGCATTCGCTCCGAGAATCTTGCCGAGTTGATTCAAAAGACCGGAGCCCGCGAATTTCACACCTCGGCTCAGGTTGCCGGAAGTCCCGATGCGGCACAAATGGCAGCGATGCGGAAGATCGCAGATCGTCTCTAGTAATTTGGGTTACTTGGCCTTCCACGCAGTCACGCGAATCTCTTCGCCAACCCGTGAGCCGAGCATGACCAACACGCTCTCATAGACGCCAAAAATGCGATCACCCAGACTCGGCTTCGTGTTTTCAAATCCCTTGCCGGTGCGTCCGGCGCGGTATTGACGGGCAATCTTGCGATATCCTGCAGCCGATCCGGCCGATGTACGGGTTTCGAACCGATCAAAGCCCGTCGCATTCAATAGCGCAACAATCGCTTTTAATGGGGGTACCACCAGATGCCGCGGTGGGTCCCAATTGACTGCAAATTTTTCCTGCCATTGGACGCCCAGTGATTCCGGATTTGGATAAACAACTACCAGCCGACCACCAGGCGCTAACAGCCGTATACAACGTTGCAGAGCCGGACGCAGATCCGGCAAATGCTCAAGCACGTGGCTCATGAAGATCAGGTCGAACGATTCATCGGGAAGATCTGTGCTGGTGAGCGTGCCTACTTTTACTGTACATCCGCTGGCGCGCTCGGCAGTTGAAGCCGCATGTGGATCAAGGTCCAAACCAACTGCCTGCCAACCGATCCAACGCAGACTGCGCAGCGTCTTGCCGGCACCGGGTCCCACTTCCAGACAGCGGTTCCCTTCGCCAGACGCAGCCAGCGGATCACGCACTCCGTAGCGCGCCCACTTTCTTGCAGGAGGAAAATGCGCGAGTAGCCGCCCGAACAAACGCGGCACCCATGACACGCCCGCCGCCGAAGTCCCGTCTGCGAAATGACGGACCGCCCGCCGCAAGTCATACGTCCAGTTGTTTACATCCGGCGGATCTAACGATGTCGAAGCATCTGGAGCGACGTGTGTGAAGTAATCGGAGGGATAACAAAGCCCCAAATCTGCGAGAACAACGCGGGGGTTCTGATACACCGTCGAACACGCACCGCAGGTGACATATTGGAACTCGCCAGGAACGCCGTGCAGATAGTCAGGCGAAACGAATTTCGGCGAACGCTGCGATGACTCGCACACGGGACAGCACTCGACTTCCTCGAAGCGCAAGCGCGACGCTGCTTCCTGGATTTTCATTGCGCGCTCGCATCCTGAGCCGCTTCCAACATCTGCGCTCTCGACGTGAATTTATTCCGGCATCGCTGATCGCCCGCGCGCGCGATTTCAGCCGCATTGATCCGCTTCCATCCAGAGTGGTCGACAAACCTCACGGCAGCCTGGACAAGGTGTTGCCGCAGCGCTTCGCCGCCCGGTCCACCTTTTGCCGTGACTTCTTTCGCAATCTTCTGCGCTACTACTTGCGCATCATTGCGGCTGCTCGCAATCACTCCCGAAGGCCCCCGCTTCGCCCACCCCACAACGAAGAGGCGGTCCTTGATCTTGCCATCATCATTTTTGAAAACACCATTGGTGGGACTCTCATCGCAACAGGCCAGCGACTCATAACCGATGCAGGTGACCACAAGATCGGCAGCCAGTTCGCGCTCACTGCCATCCGCGCAGCGGAATTTCGCCCGTTCCACGCGGTTAGTTCCCGAAAATGCGATCGGCGTCATTCCGAAATGGAAATCAATCGTGACTGGCGCATCAGTGCGAGGCTCGAACTTTCTGAAAGTCTCAAGGATGGGCGCTCCGCCGGAGAGCTGCGATTTATCCAGAACCTGCGCTCTCGCCCGCTGCAGGGTTCCCAACTCGGCCAACTCATGCGGCGTGAACTTCACATCAGACGCGGTACGCCTTCCCACAATATGTATCGATTCCAGCGGCTGCGCCGCCAAATGCTGCGTGAGGTCGTTCGACAGGTCCGATCCGGCAAGCTCTGCCGGAGTTTTTGCCAGTACGCGAGCGACGTCGATGGCGACATTTCCATTTCCAATCACCACAGCAGACTTTACGTTCTCAACCAGCGGCGGCGACGAATCAGGATGTCCGTTGTACCAGGCTACAAACTTCCCTGACCCAATCACTCCCGGCAGATCCTCGCCGGGAATGCCGAGC
>JAOAPL010000377.1 GCA_025462925.1 Acidobacteriaceae bacterium | reverse complement strand
TGCCGAGTACGAGCGGGGCGTGATCTTTCGGCTGGGACGACTCCTGCCGGAGGCTAAAGGGCCGGGAATCATCCTGGTATTAGCTCCCATAGACCGCATCGTGCGGATATCACTTCGACAGGAAGCGCTGGAAGTCCCGCCGCAAGACATCATCACCCGTGACAACGTCACCCTCAAAGTGAACGCCGTCATTTTCTTGCGCGTAGTCGAACCGCGAAATGCCGTGGTGCAGGTATCGAATTATGTCTATCAGACTTCGCAGTTCGCTCAGACGACTCTTCGCTCCGTGCTCGGCGAGGTCGAACTCGACGAGTTGCTCTCACAGCGCGAGAAACTCAACCTCCGCATTCAAGACATTCTCGACAAGCACACCGAACCGTGGGGCGTGAAGGTCGTCAACGTGGAAGTGAAACAGGTGGACATGCCTGAATCCATGTTGCGCGCCATGGCGAAGCAGGCCGAAGCGGAACGCGAAAAGCGCTCGAAGATCATCCACGCGGAGGGCGAGTTCGCCGCCGCACAACGCCTGACTGACGCCGCCCGCGTCCTAGCGGAACAGCCGGCGGCAATTCAACTGCGGTATCTGCAAACACTTACCGAGATCGGCGTAGAGAAAAACACAACCATCGTTTTCCCCGTGCCTGTCGATCTTCTCGCAGGCTTGCAAAAAATGTTAGATAAGAAATAGTCCCCAGTTTCAGGAGAGAGCATGGCGAGTCAGGACACGGAATTAACGTTGAGTACAGGTAAGTTGCTGGGCTTCTTTTTTGGCATGGTCGTGGTCTGCGGGATCTTTTTCAGTTTGGGCTACCTAGTAGGCAAAGGTTCGAGCCAGGCTGGCGCGCCGGTGATGACTGACAGCGCCGCCAATTCAAATCTGGTCAGCAATGGCGGAACCAAGCCGTCTGCTGGACACGCGGGCGCGGTATCTTCAGCCCCCGCGACAACGACAGCGGATGCGACTCCTGCCGACTCTGCCAGTGCCAGCGATCCTAATTATCAGAAGGCCTTGCAACAAAAGGATTCCAATCCACAGTTGACGGCGCCAGAGCCAGCCAAGACCGAAGTCGTCACCAAGGCTGACGAAAGGAAGAATGCTTCTGTGTTGAAAACCGTCGCCCCGGAGCTTGCCAGCGCCGGCACCGGATTCATGGTCCAAGTCGCCGCAGTCAGCAAGCAGGAGGATGCGGATGCATTGGTCAAGGCCCTGCGCAAAAAAGAGTATCCAGTCTTTGTCGTCAGCCAGCCCAACAGCAATCTATTCCACGTTCAAGTTGGGCCGTTTGCGCAGCAGAAAGATGCCGAAGCGATGCGCGCCAAACTCGCCGGCGATGGATACAACGCCATCCTGAAGAAATAGTCCCGCTAATCAGTATCGAATCGCTGCTCTTTGAACGGATCACCATACATGTGGTATCCGTTCTGCTCCCAGAAACCGGCGACGTCCCTGTCGAGAAATTCCAGGCCTCGCACCCACTTCACTGATTTCCACGCATATAAATGCGGCACGATCAGACGCAGCGGATATCCGTGGTCCGGCTCCAACGGTTTGCGATCGTGATGCGTCGCGAATAAAACGTTTTCGCGATCGAGATCAGCCAACGGAACGTTCGCCGTGTATCCCTGCTCTCCATGGACGAGAACGAACTCCGCTTCCGGCTTCGGTCGCGCCAGCTTCATCACTTCCCTGAAACTCACGCCTGTCCACGCGTTATCGAATCGGCTCCACCGCGTGACACAGTGGAAGTCGCTGGTGATCTGGATCCTCGGCAACTTCTGGAAATCATCCCATGTAAGCCGCAGCGGCTGTTCGACGAGACCTCTTATCTGGAACTCCCATTTTGCCGATTCGAAGACCGGCACGGAACCGTAATGCAACACTGGCCACTTGAGCGTTAGCGACTGATGCGGCGGCAGACGACCCGCTTCTGTCATCTCGCGCTCCTTGCGCTTACGCTCATCGCCGGTGAATAGTCCCGAAAACTCCATGTTAAGGATTTTAGCAACTTTTCATATTGACAGTCATCAATGTCAACGGATATAGATATATGTCAATATGGCAATCGCAACCAAGTCCGATGCCCAGACTTTGAAGGTCAGCGCGCAATTCAAAGCATTGGCTGATCCGAATCGCCTGCGCATTCTGGCGATGCTCAAACATCCTGTCTGCTGCGCTCTCGATCTGGACAAGGGCATGTGCGCTTGCGACATCGAATCGCAGCTCAAGCTTTCGCAGCCCACCATCTCTCACCACATGCGCATCTTGCGGGAGAGCGGATTGGTCGACGCTGAAAAGGTCGGTCCTTGGATGTGGTATCGCCGCAATGAGAAAGCGCTTCGGGAACTCGCGCATGCATTAGAACGGCAGCTCTAAGACAGTTGCTCTAGCAGGAGGAGACCATGACCAGCAAAGCCCACGTATCGCTTGATGTAGAAAACCTGGAGAGATCGATCGAATTCTATTCCGTCCTCTTCGACACTCCGCCAACGAAGGTCAGACCCAAGTACGCGAAATTTGATCTCGACGAGCCTTCCCTGAACCTCACCATGAACGAACGTGCAGCCTGTTGCATTCAGGGCCTGAGTCACATGGGAATCCGCGTTGACAGCATCGACCAAGTGCTCGCGGCCAAATCGCGACTTGAAGCCGCAGGATTCAAAACCTCCGACGAAATGGGAACCACTTGCTGCTATGCCGTTCAGGACAAGATTTGGGCGAAAGATCCGAACGGGATTCGATGGGAAGTCTATCTCGTCAAATCCGACGCGGAGACTGCAACCGCTCCAGCGGCGAATGCCGAACCCTGTTGCGCAAAATAGAAAAGACCTGAGAGGAATACTCTCAGGTCTTAAGTTTCTTGCGAGACTAGCGCGATACCGCGGTGAACAGGTCTGAATTGAGCAGCGCCTGAAATTTCGTATCGTCGGCTTTGAAGTGCAACAAAAGGTCTTTGCTTTCCGACTTCACATTTACACTATCGAGCGCGAGTTTTTCCGTGTCGTTCGCGGTTGCCTTCCGATACATCACGCCCGCCCGCAATATTGACGACAACGTAGCCGCGGTGATGCTGTCTGAAGTGATCACGTCCAGGTCAAAGTTGAAACCGCTGGTAAATTTGATGGTATAGCGCGAACCAACCAGCCGTTTTTTGATCATCTCGTAATCGGCCAACTGCGCGGCTTCGCCAAGGGCCGACTTCAACATCGTCTGTGTGCCGGCGTTGTCCAGCACGCTCCAGACGGTTTCCGTCTCCACGCCTTGCATCATTTCGGTCACAGTGGTGTTTGCATTGAGGCTTCGGGCCTCACCGTCGCGAGCATCCAGCGCGGTCTTCACCACAGAAGTTTCGCCGAAGATCATGGTGTAATTATCCAGCAGCGTCATCGACATCCCTGCCGCCATGGGAAAAATTGTTGCGGCGCGATACTTCTTCCCCTGGACCTTCTGCTTCTTTAGCCGAGCCATGACTTTCTGTCCGGCAAATTCGCCCTGCGCGACTCCGACCACCTTCAATCCGTCCTTCACTCGATATGACGCGAATACCAATTGCTCAACGTCCGTTTCCGGATTGATGCCCGCACCCTTCAACGCTGTCTCAAACTGCTTGAGTGGCGGAGGAAGCACTTTGTCTTTCAGCGCCAGCGCCGTCGGCGAATTGTTGATGCCGCGATAATCCACAACGATCAGTTGTTGGACTTCCGCTGGAATCGCGGTTCGCGCCGTATTGCTGATTGGAGCAGCCATGGATGGCAAAGTGGAAAGACTTGCGATGAGACAGATTGCGAGTGTGCGCTTCATAGGTTTGATTCTAGCCTTGTATGTTCCCCAGTTCCATAAGGAAGATGCTTTATCCAGAGTTTTGGCTGCTTTGGAGGAAAGCCGGCCTACACTCCTAAACCCGCTGCCCGCTTCCGAGTTTCGGTGACAAACTTCTCATCTTTAAGCGATTGCAGGTTTATTTCGACATTCGCCAGCGCTCCCTCTATCGCCGCCCGCGCCAACGCCGCCGCCACCGTGAGGTCTGAAGCCATGTTCGGATTCGATATCGGCTTCAACCCCTCCACTAGCCCAGCCACTTCCCTGGCCTTCTCTGCGACACCCAGCGGCACAGACGTCGCCAGCTTCAGCGCCGCATCGATCAGCCGATCGCCATCGTCGCCTGACGTCGCCTTCGCCTCTTTGTAGGCTTTCATTACGCTGTTGTAGGACTCGGCATCCGCATCGATCGCCGCCTTCAGCTCCTCGCGCAGACGATTCAGCTGCGCGATGGCATCGCTCAATTGCGACTCGAATTGCAGATACGCTTTCTTCCCGCGCGACATGCCCGCAACCATCGCGCCCAACCCTGCGGCCATCGCGCCTGCCGCTGCGGAAGCGCTGCCGCCGCCGGGAGTGGCCGTGGGAGCGGCCAGTTGTTCGATGAACGGTTCCACTCCGGCGCGCAATCCGCCCACCGCCATCTTCCCTCCCATCACCGCCGCCAGCCGATTCTCCAATATCAGCGACGAATCGAAGTTCTCCACCTGGAGAAACCATTCCGCCGCCTGCTCCAGCGCCTTCTTCGGAATCAATCCAACAATCTCACTGCTGACCGGCGCAACTCCGTATCGCGCCGCCTCTCGCTTCACGTACTCAAAAACCCGGGCAATTGGCGTCTGCTCAAAGTCGGTCAGGTTCATTGATACTTGCGCCAGCCCGCGCACGCTGAATCCCGCGCCTTTCACGTAACGCAGTCCCCCGCTGGAATATCGGACAGCCTTCGCCACCTTCTTCGCAATGTCCACGTCCGGCGTGTTCAGGAAGACGTTGTA
>JAOAPL010000367.1 GCA_025462925.1 Acidobacteriaceae bacterium | reverse complement strand
ATGGGAGTGCCGGGCGAAGATCTGGCCAAGGTATTTCACTACTACAAGGAGCCGCATCCGTTTTATGACACGGATGTGTTGGTGATCGGCGCAAAGAATTCCGCGGCCATTGCGGCGCTGGCGCTTTGGCGGCGTGGAGCCCGGGTGACGATGGTGCATCGCGGGCCGGAGCTGCATAAGAACATCAAGTATTGGATACTTCCGGACATTCAGAACAGGATCAAGAGCGGAGAGATTCCTGCGTATTTCTATACTTCTGTCCAGGAGATCACGCCGGATACAGTGGTCCTCGAAACTCCCGAGGGCAGGATTGAGTTGAAGAACGATTTCGTTTTCGCCCTGACGGGTTATCATCCGGATTTTGATTTCCTGCGAAGTGTTGGCGTCGAATTGCTGGGCGAGGACAAGCGTCCGGCATGTGACCCGCAGACCCTGGAGAGCAACGTGCCCGGGGTTTATGTTGCGGGCGTGCTATTGGCGGGCTCGCGAACGAACGAAATTTTCATCGAAAATGGACGCTTCCACGGCGGCCACATCGCGCAAGACTTGAAGAAAAAACTGAATCAGTAAATGTCGGTTATTGTCGCTATTTCACTAATCCGTACAGCCCACCCGAGCTACACCTCCCGCATCCATATTAACTACAAAGTTACTGCCGTACTCCAGCCGTAAGAAGGCAATTAGTGTGGCAATTTCTAGGGGGATTTGAATGAGAAAGTTAGCATTGCTATTGCTCTTGGTGTCGACAATGGTGGCCTCGCCGGCGCTGTTCGCACAGGACAGAGACCGCGGCGAAGTGGGCGCATTTTTTGATTATCTGCGCATAGATCCGATTAACCTGAATCAATACGGGATCGGCGGCAGGATCGGTTTCAACGTGCATCCGTCGATCCAACTAGAAGCAGAAGGGGCATACGATTTTCGTCGCAGCACAACCACGAACATTCCTACCACCATTCCACCAACGACGTTCCAGGCGAATTTCCGAACTACAACAGGCTTGTTCGGACTTAAGGTACACACTCCTGGCGCAGTCCGGATATTCGGAGTAGCTAAAGGCGGATTCGTGAATTTCAGCGTGGTCACGCCTAATGCTCCGGCCACCTTCAACGGCACCATTTCGAACATCACCGACGGCGATACGCATCCTGTTTTTTATCCAGGTGGAGGCGTGGAAGCGTTCATTGGCTGGTTCGGCGTGCGCGCGGAAGTGGGCGACCTGATGTATTTCCAAGATGGCGCGCACAACAATGTGCGGGTCACGTTTGGTCCGCAGATCCGTTTTTGATACGAGTTCCAATAGAAGAGAAGCAGCCTTCGGGCTGCTTTTTCTTTTTGTATTCAGCGGCGGCACTTCTCCTTTAAACTTTCGGCTAATCTGGTTTCGAGGGTCTGAATGAGAATATGGCGTTGCCTGACATTTCTGGTGTTAGCTCTTCCTGCACTTTGTTACGCGAAGGTGGATCGAGTTGAAGTTATCTCGCGGACAGAAGTCGCCGGAGGTAAGAACTGGGGCGCAATGGGCGCATACGAGGAGATCGTTGCGCGCGTGTATTTCTCGGTGCGACCGGAGAACAAACACAATCGCCAGATCGTTGACATCGACAACGCGGACAAGAACAAGAATGGCGAAGTCGAGTTCTCGTCCGATCTGTACATGCTGCGCCCGAAGGATCCGAAACGAGGGAATGGAGCGCTGCTGCTGGAAGTCCCAAACCGGGGAGGCAGAGGATTGCTGCGGGTCGTGGATGGCGGGACGACGGGAGGAGTGAGCGAGGAGTCGTCATTCGGAGACGGATGGCTTCTGAAGCAAGGTTACACGCTGGCGTGGCTGGGATGGGAATGGGACCTCGCGCCCGAGCCGAGAAACCTGCGTCTGTACGCTCCTGTGGCGCACGAGAAGGACGGCAAAGAGATCCACGGGTTAGTGCGAACCGATTTCACATTAGCGGAAACGCGTGAGGATGTTCCGCTCGGACACATCTTGCTTGGGCCAACCGGAGGGCAAAGCTATCCGGTGGATGATCCGAAGAGTTCGCAAAGTGTTCTGACCGTTCGCAGCAGTCCGGAAGGGAAACGCACGGTCATTCCGTCCAGCCAATGGAGATTCGCGCACAAGGTTGATGGCAAGGAAGTGGACGACCCTCACTACATTCGCTTGAATGGCGGATTTCATCCGGGAGAGATTTACGAACTTGTTTACACGGCGAAGAATCCAGTGGTGGTGGGGCTTGGACTGGCGGCTGTCCGTGATTTTGTATCGTATTTGAAGAACAGCGATCAAGCGATTGCGCCGGTGCAACGCGCGTATGCTGCAGGGATCTCGCAGACAGGGCGCTTCCTGCGACATTTTATTTATCAGGATTTCAACATCGATGAAGACAACCGGCAGGTGTTGGATGGCATGTTGGCGCACGTCGCGGGAGCGGGCCGGGGAAGCTTTAATCATCGTTTTGCCCAGCCATCGCGCGATGCGCAGCCGATGTCGAGCATTCACTTCCCAACAGATTTATTTCCGTTCACCGATTTACCGGAGAAAGACCCCGATTCATCAGAGCGAGCAGGCTCGCTCGATGCGGCAACTGCATCGCATTCGGTGCCGAAGATTTTCTACACGAATACTTCGTATGAATATTGGGGACGGGCGGCGTCGCTGATTCATACGTCGGCGGATGGGCGCGCGGATGTAAAGATCCCGGACAGCACGCGGATTTACTACCTGGCCGGACTGCAACATTTCTCCGGAGGGTTTCCACCAGCGAAGGCCAGTCCTACTAACGTGGAGTACACGGCGCAGCAGTTGCAGAACCCAAATCCCATCCGATGGTTCTGGCGAGCGTTCATCACGGACATGGACGAATGGGTGCGTGACGGCAAGATGCCGCCCGCAAGTGTATATCCCAAGGTGAGCGATGGAACGCTGTCTAGTTTTTCGCAAACGAATTTCCCTAGGATTCCCGGAGTGAACGCTCCCAAGGACATGAGCACGGCCTATCACCTAGATTTCGGAGCGACGTGGACAAAAGGAATCGTCACAAAAGAGCCACCAGCAGTGGGAGAGGCGTTCACGGCACTGGTGCCGAAATCGGACGCTGATGGCAACGATCTGGGAGGTGTGCGACTGCCGGAAGTGCAAGTGCCGCTGGCCACGTACACAGGATGGAACCTGCGCGATGCGAAGATTGGCGCTCCTGACAGGAGGCTGAGCTTTTTGGGTTCGGACATCCCGTTCGCGAAAACGGCGGAGCGGCGGAAACAGACTGGTGATCCGAGGCCGTCGATCGCAGAACGCTATCCTTCGGGCGAGGATTACATTGCAAAGTACACGGAGGCGGTGAAGCAGTTGATCAAGCAACGCTTTGTTCTCGCCGACGATCTGCCCGCGATGGTGGAACGAGGCAATCAGGAGTGGAAGGAAGCGACAAAGTAGATTGGTGATCGTGACAAGAAGCCGGCTACCTGATGTACTTCAAGATCGTGGCAGCAATGTGAATGTTTAGGCAATGTAAATTTCATGTGAATTTGATGTGCGCGGGTCACATTTAATCCTCAGATTGGTTTCTAATACAATTTCTAAATGAAAATAAGCAGCCTTTGGGCTGCTTATAGTTTTGCTACGCACGCTGGGGAACTGGCCATGCCGTGTTGGCTTCGTGTGCTTCTGAATATGTTAGATTAGATAAAGTGTGAGCGCGTAGCTCAGTTGGTAGAGCAACGCACTTTTAATGCGTGGGTCGCAGGTTCGATTCCTGCCGCGCTCACCACTAGAGTTGTAGATTAGAGGTCCCTATTGATGCACGGGATTTCGGTTGCGGGCTCCCACCCTCGTCATGCCCGCAAGGCGGTTCAACTTCGATCATTGTCGCGCTCACCGCTGGTAAGCGTCGTTTCGTCGGCACGCGTGCGGAACGGGCGAAGATTGGATCAGGCTAGCTGTCCATGAAACGACTCCTCACCTCTTGGAAAGACGTTGCAGCATATCTCGGTAAGACAACGCGAACTGCGCAACGCTGGGAGCGGGACCTTGGTTTGCCTATTCACCGTCCGCTTAACAAGCCCACCGGCGTAATACTGGCCGATTCCGACGAAATCGATGCTTGGGTAAGCGCACGCAGAATACATTCATCGACTGCCACTACGCCAGTGGTCTTGAGCGATATATCGAGCCCTGAATCCTTACGTTCTGCTCAACCGATTGCCCCGGCGTATGCGCGCGTTCTGGAAAGCATTGCGCGCCGGGACTCTTGCTCAGAGACTCTCGACCTGCTTGTTCGCGCGATAGAGCAAGAGCTTAAATGCGCGTTTGCATCCATCTTGATTCTTGATGCTGAGCGGAAACATCTGGTCCACGCTGCTGGACCGAACGTACCGGTGAGTCTCAAGCGGATCATCGACGGGATGAAGATCGGGTCAAAGGAAGGATCATTCGGAGCTGCTGTTTCAAAACGTGAAACCGTGATCGTGGAGAATATTCTTGCCGATGAAAAGTGGGTAAAGTTCCGGAAGTTGGCAAACGAATACGGATTCGCGGCGTGCTGGGCCACTCCGATCGTGTCATCAACCGATGAAGTGATCGGCATGTTTGATGTCTACTATGCCACTCCACATTCTCCAAGCGGCAGCGAGTTCAAAGCCATGGAACTTGCCGGACACCTAGCGGGCATCACATTAGAGTTGAACGGTATCGGAAATTTTGATCACAAGGACCGAAGCAATCTTCCGTTCTTGGCCCTAAGCAAAGATTGGATCATCACGTTTGTGAACGAGGAGGCTATGCGCTTTCTTGACCGCTCTCGCGATGAACTGGTCGGCAAGAATGTTTGGGACTTGTACCCGGAAGCCATAGGTTCTATTTATCACTCGGAGTACGAGCGGGCGCTTCGCCAGAACGTTACAGTCGTTTTCGAAACGTTCTCAACACGTCTTTCAGTACGTATCCTGGTGACTGCGCATCCACATGAATCTGGATTAACGGTATTTCTGCGGACCCTCCCGCAATCAGATTTAGTTTCGGGATGATCGGCTAGACATTTACTTCATCCTTCAAGACGCGAAGCTTTCCCGCCGGGAAAAAGCAAAATCTCTTAGATGAATTCCCAATCGTGACCTTAGATGTCGCAATATGTCGCGGTCCATCACGCGAAAGGCAGTCGTGAGTCGCAATATGTCGTGAATCATCACGCGAAAATTGGATTTTAATAGTGACATTGGCGGTTGATTCAATGGCGGAATTAATATTCATGAGAGCGCAAACGTCAAGAGAAGTGTGCCAGGTCTTACGAGGCCAGGCTGCAGTGCTGCAAGAACGCTCAAAAGTGTTACGCGAACAGTCGAAGGAATTGGTGACCCAGATCCAGAATACGGTGGCGCTGATGCCGAGACTGAAAGCAGTCGGGCGAAGAACAAGACATAAATAAAGCCGGCCCCCTACTTTGCAGTTGCCGCGTTGGGCGCGAGCCTCTTTGCCGCCGCTTCGAGCGCTGTGGCAAGATCATTCAAGTGCGCCTCAGTCGTCAAATAACTGATCACCATCATGCGGATGACGCTGCGTCCATTGACGCGGGTGAGAGATATCCAACGCTCGCCGGAGCGGGTGACCTCATCGACAATTGCAGCGTGGACGCTGGCAATCTCTTCTTCCGACGCCCCTGAAAGTTTCGTCCGCAGATTCACGATGGGAAGAACCTGCGGTGCGGCGAGTTCAAAGTCCGCGTCCTTGCCGCGAGTGATTCGTTCGACGAAGTTCGCAGCAAGCGTGAGTTGGCGGTCGATCAACTGCTCGTAGGCGAGCCGGCCGTGGACTCGCAGCGTGAGATAGACCTTCAGCGAATTCATCCGACGCGACCACTGCGTGCTGACTTTGAAATTATCGATCATCGTGGAACCGGCGACCTTGGGCATGTACGGAGTCTGAGTGCCGAAGGTGGTTTCAAGCAGCTCCGTTCTGTTGGTCAGCACGACTCCCGCAGCGAAAGGCATCGCCAGCCATTTGTGCGGATCGATAGTGATGGAATCGGCGAGTTCGATCCCGCGCACGAGGTCGCGATGCTTGTCGGAAAAGATCGCAGCCGCTCCGTAAGCTCCATCGACGTGCAGCCAGAGATTGTGCTGTTTACAGAGTTGAGCGATGGCAGTGATGTCGTCTATAGCGCCGGAGTTTGTAGTGCCTGCTGTAGCAACAACGCAGAAGGGTTTGTGTCCAGCTTTCTTGTCGGCTTCGATTGTCGCAGCAAGGGCGTTCACGTCCATCTGCACGCGATCATTTACCGGAATGCGGCGGAGGGCGTTACGACCGAGGCCGAGGAGTCCAGCGGACTTGTCGAGCGAGTGGTGAGATTCGGACGAGGCGTATAACACCGGGCGCGCAGCGATGGAGGCAACTCCTTCATTCACCGATTGCGGAAAATGATGGCAGAGCGCGAGGGCGAGCGCGCTAAAATTAGCTTCGTTTCCGCCGCTGGTGAATGTGCCACCGATCGATTCAGGTTTGGACTTCCAACCGACGCGCTCTCCGATCCAGCGCACCGTCTCATTCTCGATCTTGGAAGCAAGCTGCGAACGGGCCTGTGTGGCGAGTTGCGGATTGACCGCGGAAACGAGCGCTTCGGCGAGCACGGAGACGTATGTCGGCGTGGGATTCATCAGCCCGAAATAATTGGCGCTGGGCACGTGAAAGCCTTTGTCGATCAACTCAGAACAAATCTCTTTGAGGACGGCGGCGGGGTCTTGTCCGGTCTCCGGCATCTTGTCGGTGAGTTGGCCGAATGATCGTTGTGCAGCAGGAAGCTGGACCGCACGGTGCGGGAGGGACGAGTAGTATTCGTTGATGATGTCCATCAACATTCGGCCGAGTTCGCCGCGTGTTTGCTCGTCGAAATCAAATTTTGGAGATGAGTTCATTTTGTAATTAGAGATGCTGGTCGCGGGTGAAAAGAAACAGGGATTGTGAACCTCGGCGGCTAAAGCCGCGTTTGTGACCGCGCGTCGGCGCGGCTGAAGCCGCGCCCTCTCAAGGCCTTCAGTTGCGGCACGGCTGAAGCCGTGCCCTTTCAAGACAGTCAATGCGGGTTCTAGGCTTCGGTGCTGGCGGATTCTTCCTCGATAGTCTCGTACTTGGCGGGGCGCAGTAATGGGAAGAGAATCACGTCGCGAATGGAGCGCGAATCAGTCAGCAACATGGTCAGGCGGTCGATGCCGATTCCCTCACCGCCGGCGGGCGGCATTCCGTAGGACAACGCACGAATGTAGTCCTCGTCCATGGCGTGCGCCTCTTCGTCGCCGCGTTCCTTTTCGCTGAGCTGCTGCTCGAAGCGACGGCGCTGCTCTTCTGGATCATTCAATTCGCTGAAGGCATTTCCAATCTCAAGGCCGCCGACAAACAATTCAAAGCGCTCCACCCATTCAGGCTCATCCGGCTTGTTCTTTGAAAGCGGCGAGATGGCGACTGGGAAGTCATAAAGAATGGTGGGCTGGATCAGATGCTCCTCAGCGACGGCTTCAAACATTGCAGCAATCGTCTTGCCGGCGGGATCCTTGGGATCGTAGGGCATGTGCGGATGGTGCGCCGCATTCAGTCGCTTTACCAGCCCGCCGACGGAATCGGCCGAAGCGAAGTCTGACATTTGCGGCTTTGGAGCTGCGGCATCCGGCCAGTATTTGATGATCGCCTCGCGCATGGAGAGGCGTTGCCAGTTAGCGAAATCGATCTCGTGTCCGTTGAAGGTCGTCTTAGAGGTACCGTTCACGTCGATGGCCACCTGCGCGAGCATGGCTTCGGTGAGGTCCATCAGGTCGCGATAATCGGCGTAGGCCTGATAGAACTCGAGCATCGTGAATTCGGGATTGTGCTGCGTGGAAATCCCCTCATTGCGGAAGTTGCGATTGATCTCATAAACACGATCGAGCCCGCCGACCGTGAGTCGTTTCAGGTACAACTCAGGAGCAATGCGCAAATAAAGATCGATATCCAGCGCGTTGTGGTGGGTGGTGAACGGCCGCGCTGCCGCGCCTCCGGCGAGAGGTTGCATCATCGGCGTTTCCACTTCGACGAAGCCGCGGGAATCGAGATAGCGGCGGATCGCCTGTACTACTTTGCTGCGCTTGACGAAAACTTCGCGGACGTCAGGATTCATCGTGAGATCAACATAGCGCTGGCGATATCGCAATTCAACATCCTGAAGTCCGTGCCACTTTTCCGGAAGCGGAAGAAGATCTTTTGCGAGGAAGTGAATCTCCTCGACATGGACGCTGAGTTCGTTGGTGCGGGTGCGGAAGAGGTATCCGCTGACGCCGATGATGTCGCCGAGGTCGAGAAGCTTGTAAAGCGCGAACCCTTTTTCTCCGACGAAATCGAGCTTCACATAAACCTGAAGGCGCGCGCCCTCCTGTTGCAAATGGGCGAATCCGGCCTTGCCTTGCCCGCGGATAGACATCAGCCGCCCGGCAACGCGGACTTTCACGCGATTGGCTTCAAGCTCCTCACCGGTCTTGGCGGAATAATCTGCCAATATCTGAGGGACGGTGTGGGTGAAATCGAATTTATGCGGATAGGCGGGATGTCCGAGCGCTTCAATCTGCTTGAGCTTATCCTGACGCAGTTCGTAAATCTTATCCTCGAGAGACACAGGACCTTTCTACAGGCGGAAGTTGTAATATGAACGGGTGAAACGGAACATTTGATTATAACAATCGTGCGCGACACACATTTGGAACCGCGAGGGAAGAACGATGACCGAGGTTTTTGTTGCCAGCCGCTGGACGAAAAACAATCTCTTATTTCCCACCCGGATCGAAGTGAGCCAGGAACGGGTACTGCGGATAAAGCCGCGGGCGTTTGGGCGGGATGAGGAGAGTGTGGCGATATCGAAAGTTGCGTCGGTGCAGATCAGTACGGGATTGATGTTCTCGGACATCCGCATTGATTCGGCGGGCGGGTCGAATCCGCTTCTCAGCCACGGGCACTCCAAGGCCGATGCGAGGCGCATCCGCGAATTGGTGGAACAGTATTAGCAGTCATCGATAGCGAAATAGATTTGTGAAAAAACAAAAGGCGGAACCGAATGGCTCCGCCCTTTTTTGTTTGCTCACGTACCAATTAGAAGCTGATCTTTGCTCC
>JAOAPL010000360.1 GCA_025462925.1 Acidobacteriaceae bacterium | reverse complement strand
TCACGTCAAGGTTCAATTGCTTCCAGTACTGTGTGCCGAAGGCTATGCCAACGTCGTTATTCGAATAATCCCGGTCGCCAGCTAAATTTGAGTAGTCCTGTGGACGCAGTTTCGTTCGCGCAATGTCCCAGAAACTGCTTACATAAGTATTGCGCTTGAAATTGAAATCGAAACTTGGGTTGAAATCAGAATCCAGGCGGTTGCCGGTGTGATCGTAAAGTTGCAGCTGAAAGAGATTGGGCCCGAACGAAACTAGTCGTTTGCCCTCAGGACGCCAACGATAATTTATGTAGTGACTAAAGCGCTGGATTCCTTGCCGACGGAAAAACCCCGTCTGCGTCTCAAAGCCCGCCGCGTTGTTGAGGTACAGCGTGTTAAAGCTCAGCTTCCGGCCCTCCCGGCTCAAATACGCCAGCAGTGAAGGCCCCGCGTGATAGGTGCCATCCAGCCACCGGGTTGAACTCACAACACCCTGAAGTTGTGCGCTCCAGTTCTGCTTCCATTTGAAGCTCGCATCCAAGCCGCCAACGCGGTTGAACCCCGAGCTGAAGTTACGCTCCGTATAGATGACGCCGATTGTTGATCGTGAAAATATGTCACGGTTCAGCCGGAACATCCCGAAATACGCTTTCCTGCCATCCAAGGGATCGCCATGCGGAACCTCTTTCCCGGGTGCGGCATCATCGGCAAACAACGTACCGATGGTGTAATGCCCCTTTTTGCCTGTGAGCCGGATCCCGTAATCTGGATTCGCAATACGCCGCGTGAAATTCAGGTTGATCGGAGTATCGAAGTAACTGGAATTCTCCAGGAAGAAAGGACGCTTCTCCGGAAAGAAAACTTCAAACCGCTGATTCACCGTGATCTGCGGTTCGTCCGACTCCACTTGGCTGAAGTCCGGTTTCGCGGTGACATCGAGCACAAGGCTGTCTTTCACCACCATCTTCGCGTCCAAGCCGATGTCGCCGCCCAATCGCTTGCCGCCGTACTCTGGCATCACATCGTCACTCGTCGGATTTAAATTGCGATTGTCCACCGCTCGATAGCTTCGGGCGATTCCATAAGGAATAAATTGCATGTTGCGTCCCGGCGATATTTTTTCGATTCCATCCAGTTCGCCGGATTGGTTCAATCTGCCGGAGATCTTGCTCGACACTCGCGGCCAATACGCGGACTCGTTATTTCGCTGGATGCAGCGCCTCAGTGTGATTCCCCACTGCTGCAATTCCGCTGGACCAAAACGCAAGCTGCGAAATGGTATGGCCATGATCACGACATAACCGCCGTCGGTGCGCTTCGCCGTCGTTTTCCAGACTGTGTCCCATGACCAGTCAGAGCCGTTGTCCTCCGTCCAAAGGCCCTCTGCCTGAATCCCTAGAGGATTCGACCAGAAGATGAAACCACGGCGTTGGTCTTTAAAAGTATCCAGTGTGATCTCGACATAGTCGTCATCGAACGCGCTCTCGCGCCTCGTCATATGCGCCCGGATCAAACCCGGTTCCTTGTCAATACTCACGAAAGCTACGTAAAGATTCTGTTGGTCGTAGCCGAGGAAGGCGTGGGTCTCCTGGCTCGCGGGATTACCATCCACCGGATCGCTTTGGATGAACTTCTCCGCATGGGCCATCTTCGCCGCGAACGCGTCCGCTTTCATGCCACCGAAATCTTCCAGCGTCGGTGCGCGTTCAATCCGCGGCACTCTCAACGCAAGGCGCGCAATCGCCGATTTAACAACATCAGGCTTGTCTTTAGCTGAAACAGGTATGGAAGCAGACAAGAGCAAGATCGTCGATAGCAAATACAAAACGGTATGGCGTGCGCTTAAGACGGACACTTCTTTTCCTCGATGTCTCAGGGGAATACCGTTTCGTCCGAAAAGGGTTACCAAATAAAACCGGAACGATCGCTCTTCTCGCCTTAGACCGTAGCGGAGGTGAAAACGTTAGTAGGAAAGTATGCGGCCAACGTCCGCAAAAAACTATGGATGGAAAAGCTTAAAAGCCGCCGTTCTCTCACCTTGAACAGCGCACGACAGTCAAGGCACGGCTTCACTGCGGAATACGAATCAAATGTGTTGTTTTGAGAGGGCACGGCTTCAGCCGTGCCGAAAGCGGACATAAAAATTGGGGCTTTAGCCCCTGAGGTAAATCCCAGCACTCCCACAATGGCTCCGTAGGAGCCGTAATGTTTATAGTTCGTAAAAGGCAAATGCGTAGCTCCGTAGGAGCGGCATCCGGCTAAAACAGAGAGCTCTGCTTCCGGTTAGGCACGATCCCAAAGTGATCGTATGCGAGTCGTGTGGCGACCCGCCCGCGTGGAGTGCGATTCAGAAAACCTATTTGGATCAAGAACGGCTCGTAAATATCTTCAATCGCATCAGGCTCTTCCGCCAGCGCGGCCGCTAGTGTATTCAATCCCACCGGCCCACCTTGATACTTTTCGATGATCGCCAGCAACAGTTTCCGGTCCACCTCATCGAATCCGTGCTTGTCCACTTCCAACATCGCTAATGCAGCTTGTGCGGTGGGCTGGTCGATTTTGCCCTCGCCGCGCACCTGCGCGTAGTCGCGCACGCGGCGCAGCAGACGATTGGCAATGCGCGGTGTCCCTCGCGCCCGGCTGGCAATCTCCGTCGCACCCGCATCATCGATTTCTATTCCGAGGATTTCCGCCGACCTCACGACGATGACCTTCAGGTCCTCCGTCGTATAAAACTCCAATCGAAGGACGATGCCGAATCTCGAACGCAGCGGCGCCGAAAGCAATCCCGCCCGCGTTGTAGCCGCAATGAAAGTGAACTCGGGAATGTCCATCGTATGCGTCCGCGCCGATGGTCCCTGCCCAATGATGATGTCGAGTTTGTAATCCTCCAACGCCGAATAGAGGATCTCCTCCAGCGCCGGTTGCAAGCGGTGCACTTCATCGAAAAACATCACTTGCTTGCTGCGGATATTCGTCAGGATCGCCGTGAGGTCGCCTTTGATCTGCAGCACCGGCCCTGATGTCTGCTGATAATCCACTCCCATCTCGTTGGCGATGATGCTGGCTAGAGTGGTCTTTCCCAATCCCGGCGGTCCGTACAAAAGAACATGATCAAGCGATTCGCCGCGCGACTTCGCCGCCTCGATCGCCACCGCCAGGTTTTCCTTCACTTTCGATTGCCCGATGAACTCCTGCAATCGCCGTGGCCGCAGCTTCAGTTCGAAGGAAGCGTCATCATCAACAACAACCGCCGAGACCAGCCGGTCATTTTCCAGATTTTCTTTTTTGTCTTTTGGGGTCGCCACGTGGAGTCGATGTTAAGGC
>JAOAPL010000351.1 GCA_025462925.1 Acidobacteriaceae bacterium | reverse complement strand
GAAGCAGGGCGCATATGATTACGTAACCAAACCTTTCAACCTGGAAGAACTGCGCTTGTTACTGGGGCGGGCGGCAGGACACGTCAAATTGCTGGCGGAGAACAAAGTCTTGCGCGAAAAAGTGAAGGCCCACCAGAGCTTCGGTAACATTGTGGGACGCTCTCCGGAGATGGAGAAGCTGTTCCGTATCATCACGAAAGTCGCCAACAGCGTGCATCCGGTGCTGATCCTTGGCGAAAGCGGCACCGGCAAAGAGCTGGTCGCGCGCTCCATTCACTTCAGCGGTCCTAACCGCGACAAGCCTTTCATCCCCGTGGATTGCGGTTCGCTGGTGCCCACTCTGATCGAGAGCGAACTCTTTGGATACGTCAAAGGGGCGTTCACCGGAGCGGTGCGGGCGAAAGACGGCCTGCTCGCTATCGCGGATGGTGGCACGATTTTCCTGGATGAGATTGGAGAGCTGCCGATCGATCTTCAGTCGAAGCTTCTTCGCGCGCTGCAGGAAAAAGAAATCCGTCCGGTGGGCAGCACGAAGCGGGTGCCCATCAATGTGCGGATATTGGCGGCAACGAATCGGGACCTCGAGGTCGCGGTTCGAGAGGGGACATTCCGCAAGGACCTCTTCTTCCGGCTGAATGTGGTGAATCTGCGCATCCCGCCTCTTCGCGAGCGCAAGCAGGACGTACCGCTGCTGGTCGGACATTTTCTGGAGCGGATGAACAGGGAGCTCGGAGTGGAGCGCACCATCAGTGATGATGCTCTCAAACTGATGATGAGTTATGACTGGCCGGGAAACATCCGTGAACTTGAAAATTGCCTGGATCGCGCGGGAGCACTGACTTCGGGGCCGCATATCCATATCGGCGATCTGCCAACGCAATTGCAGAATGCGAATCGTCCGGTGCTGGTACCAGCGGAGGCAAATGGCAGCCATTCGAATGGAGTGGTCCCCATAGCCGAAATGGAAAAGCAGGCGATCTTCAACACATTGAGACGGGTCAATGGTGACAAACTCATGGCGGCAAAATTGTTGGGCATTGGCAAAACAACTCTCTATCGCAAGTTGAAGGAATACGGCCCGGAAGATTGGGACTAAAGAACGGGAACATCGAAGAGCGGGCACATTGGTGTCGGACAAGAAATCGACTCGTCAGGAGCAGGGAAGATGATCTTATTGATTAGCGCGGCGAAGAATGCGGCAAACTGTGTTTCCGCCGTCGAGAAAAATACCGGTGAGCGGGTGCAACTGGTGCAAAATCTTTCTGCCGGGTCAGCCATGCTCCGCGGCGGCGAGTTCAGTGCTGTGGTAGTGGACCAGGCATTTGTCGATCTCAATCCGATCTCTGCTGACGTTCTGTGGAAGCACACCGGAACGGCGATCCCGGTCTTCGTAAATTTTGCCATCAGCGGTGCGGACCGCTTGGTGCGCGATGTGCTTGCGGCGTTGAGCCGTCGGGAAAAGGAACGAGTTCTCGCCACGAAAGCAGCCGAAACGGCTCTGCGCAGCGAATTGAACGGTGCCGTTACCGGGATTCTGCTGTCGTCAGAGCTGGCATTGGCATTGCCATCATTGCCTGTCGGAGTTGTGAACAAGCTGCAATCCGTCCATGAGCTGGCCTTGCAGATTCGGACGCGGTTGGGCAATGTGGCGTGAGTTCGCTGCCCGGCTAAGACTCTCAATTGTTATCCTAGCCAGTCGCTGACGTAGAAAATCCAGCCTCTTGGGACAACTCCCTCTCCAGAGCTCCCTTCTCATGGAATGCCATTCCCCTGTGGCAAAGGTGGACCGCCCATGCTTTGGACTATTTTTGCGATTCTTCTGATTCTCTGGCTACTCGGCTGGGGATTTCACGTTGCCGGCAATCTCATTCATCTACTCCTGGTAATCGCGTTAGTTGTGGCCGTGATCAATCTGGTCTCCGGCCGACGAGTCGTTTGAATCGAAGCTCACTTGATAGAGACTGTCGGCAGTTCACAGTTGATCCTGCTGGTTTGCCGCGCCATTTCTGCTACAAGCTAAACCTCTCATTTCAATGAAGATGGATCATACATTGACCAAACGAGCAGGCATCTCTCAGCGATACTGAATGTTCTAACCAATTCACCGGCGACGCTATCGCGCCCGACTTCGCGAATGAATACAAACCTACAAAACACAGTTTCAGATCCCACTTCCGACGATGCGCAGCCACTGGCTTCGCTCCAGCATGTGAACGCAATCGAACTCACTCAAAAAGTGGAAGCGCTGGGAGACTGGTTCCACAACATTGACTTGGACGGCGTTTCCACGGCGCCGAACCACTTTCTGGGTGACTATCCGAATATCAAATGGAAACAGATCAGCTCTGTTTTTCCTGCCGACCTGAAAGGCGCAAGCGTCCTCGATGTCGGCTGCAACGCGGGTTTCTATTCCATTGCGCTAAAGCAAAGAGGCGCAGGCAGGGTTTTGGGCGTAGATGTGGACACCCGGTATCTGGATCAGGCGAGGTTCGCGGCAAGTTTCCTGCACCTCGATATCGAATTCCAGAAGTGCACTGTGTACGAGGTGGATTCGATCGCCGGACAGTTTGATTACGTTCTCTTCATGGGCCTCTTCTATCACCTCCGATATCCATTGTTGGCGTTGGACAAAGTTGTGAAAAAAGTATCAGGACAGCTGGTCTTCCAAACGATGTTGCGGGGATCGAAACACGCTTACCCGGTGAAGCCGAATTACGATTTCTGGAACAAGAAGATCTTTACCGACCCCGATTTTCCCGCTGCGTACTTCATTGAGAATTCATATTCGAACGACCAGACAAACTGGTTTATTCCCAACCGCAGCGGGGCAGAAGGCATGTTGCGCAGCGCTGGATTGCAGATTGTCGCCCATCCGGAACCGGAGACCTGGGTGTGCGAACCGAAATCCGTGCAGCGCGACGGCCGTTACATCCTGGATATGGAATTGGACGGAACCTTATAACGCAATTCACCCCCGACGACTCCGAGGACGCGCATGGTTGAAGCGGTAATGCTGTGGAATGAACCAAATAATCTGTCGCACTGGGATTTCAAGATCGATCCTGACTGGAAGATGTTCGCGGAGATGGTCATCAGCGCGTCCAAGGCCATCCGCCGGGTAAATCCCGATCTGCCCATCGCATTGGGCGGCATATCTCCGATCGATCCAAATTTCATTCGTTTTCTAGGCTCATACGGTGTGCTGGATGCAATAGACATCGTTTCTGTTCATGGCTTCCCGCTCGACTGGAACCACTGGAACATCAACGAGTGGCCGGCCAAGATAGAAGAGATCCGCGCAGTCACAAATCTGCCGGTTTGGGTCTCCGAAGCCGGCGCCTCCTCTTTCGGTGCAGAAGAAGTACAGCTATTCGGACTGCAGCGCACTGCAGAACTGTTGACGCCGATCGTCGATCGCATTCACTGGTACAGCCTCATGGACCTCCCGGCGGATTGGCCGGCCACCACAAGGCACCGCGAAGCGGAAGGCAGCGCGTACTACCGGCACTACTACATGGGACTGCTGCGCGAAGACGGCTCTCCCAAACTTGTGGCGCAGCATTTTCCGAAGGGCATGGGCATATGCCAGTGGTTTCATTATGACGATCCACGATTGGCGATGGCTGTGGATTGGCTGCGCAAGCTTGAGGTGCAGTACCTGCGCACGGGCATCAGTTGGGCGGATTCGTTCCGCGAGAACGCGGTCGGATGGTTCGATGTGCAGATGAATGCGCTGGACGAATTCGCGACAACCATGACGCTCTGCTTCACTCCTGAACACCTTGGTGTGTCTCCCCATTACACGTCACCACCCAAGCGGACCGAAGATTTTGCGGAGTTTGCGGCGTGGGCGGTCCGGCGATATGCCCCTGCGGAACAACGAGAATCGTTCGCGGCTGCGCGCAGGACATCGTCAGCGGT
The DNA here is from genome assembly GCA_025462925.1 of Acidobacteriaceae bacterium. GTDB lineage: Bacteria > Acidobacteriota > Terriglobia > Terriglobales > Acidobacteriaceae > JAICLA01. Next base: position 11,017 of record JAOAPL010000351.1, on the reverse strand, counting down.
TGAAAGCGAACAGGTAACGCAGCAGCGGCAGTAACAAAGGATCGGAATGCACGTTTTAGTCACAACCGACACGCTGGGTGGTGTCTGGACTTACACCCGCGAGTTGGTGACCGGATTGGCCAACCGCGACATTAGCGTAACTTTGGTGAGTTTCGGAGAGATTCCGACAACTGACCAGACTTCATGGTTGAGCTCGCTGCCGCGAGTGGATTTTCGTCCCACGGCCTTCCGGCTGGAATGGATGCAGGACTCGGAAGACGACCTGGCTGCATCGGCAGAGTATCTGCTCTCCATCGTCGCGGACACCAAGCCTGATCTGCTGCATCTCAACCAGTTCTATTACGGCGACCTGAAGTGCGATGTGCCGCGCATCGTGGTTGCGCACAGTGATGTTGTGAGCTGGTGGCTGGCAGTGCATCGCAAGATGCCGCCGGACAGCAGCTGGGTGCGTTCGTATCGCGCAACCGTGCAACGGGGATTGGAAGGTGCTAGTTCAGTCGTCGCGCCTTCGCGGTGGATGCTGGACTCACTCGGTTATTGCTATAGCAAACCCAAATTTGCGTCTGTGGTTTACAACGGACGCACGCCCAACCTGTTCAATCCTTATTTGAGCAAGCATGAGAATGCATTGTCAGTGGGGCGGTTGTGGGATTTTGGCAAGAACGCCGCCCTGTTGCACAAGATCAATTCGCCATTTCCGATCTATCTTGCAGGCAGTGAGCAGAATCCAGACGGAGAAAAAGAGCCCTCGGCATCCGGACACTATGGGCTATATCGCCGGGTCTATCTGAAAGGGATGCAGAGCGAAGCCCAGTTGCGGCAGCTCTACGCGCGTGCGGCAATCTACATCGCGACTTCACAGTATGAGCCCTTCGGATTGGCCCCGCTTGAAGCGGCGCTATCTCGATGCGCCATCGTCGCCAGTGATATTCCCAGCTTCCGCGAAATATGGGGCGATGCTGCCGTTTATTTCACAAACAACGATCCAGAGAGCCTGCAACAGGTACTAGCGAGATTGCATGCGGATCCAGAATTGCGCGCCACCTACGGCAACATGGCTTTCCAGCGCGCCAGCAGCCGCTACACCTGTTCGCGGATGGTGGAGGAATATCTGCATCTTTATCAGGCGCTGGTACCGGCGGGAGCGTTGGCGGCATGAAGTCCAAACTGAAGATCCATATCTTCGCTCATTCGCTGGTTTCAGACTGGAACCACGGCAACGCGCATTTTCTGCGGGCCTTAGCGCGCGACCTGGGCCGGATGGGACACGATGTTCGCTGCCATGAGGAACTTGGCTCATGGTCGCTCAGCAACCTGGTGCAAAATGAGCGGGAGCGCTCGATCGCTGCCATCGATCATTTTCGTGAGACTTTCAAAGACCTCCGAATTTTCTTCTACCGCAATGACTCGACGCTTGAAAACCATTTGAAAGAGCACTTGGCCGACGCCGACCTGGTCATCATCCATGAATGGAACCACCCCGAGGTTGTGAACTCTATCCTCAACCTGAAGAAAGAATTGAAGTTCCACGCGCTGTTCCATGACACGCATCATCGTGCATACAGCCGTCCCGGTGAGTTGTTGCGGTTCCACATGCATCTGTTCGACGGCGTTCTCGCCTTCGGCGAAGCACTGCGGAAGATTTACAAGGACGGTTTTGGGATGAGCAATGTTTGGACGCTTCACGAGGCTGCAGACATCGAGACGTTTCATCCTATCGCTGCAAAAAAAGATGCAGACATCTTGTGGATCGGCAATTGGGGTGACGACGAGCGCTCCCGCGAACTCCAGGAGTTCCTGATCGAGCCCGCGTCCGAGTCGCCCGACCGCAAAGTGGTGGTGCACGGAGTCCGGTATCCGGATAACGCCCTAGCTTCCTTGAAGAATGCTGGCATCGAATATCGGGGTTATATTCCCAACCTGGAAGTACCACAGGCTTATGCGGAAAGCGCGCTGGCGCTGCACCTGCCGCGGAACCAGTACGCGAACGGCTTGAGCGGGATTCCGACGATCCGAGTGTTCGAGGCGCTTGCTTGCGCGGCCACGCTAGTTTGTTCTCCATGGCAGGATGTGGAAGGGCTTTTCCGCCCGAACATGGATTTCATTTGCGTTCCCAGCGGAGAGGCCATGAAGGCAGAGATCAACCATCTACTGAAGGATGAAACCGCGCGCAAACAGATCGGCGCCAACGGACTGCAGACCATTCATGCCCGACACACCAGCATGCACCGGGCAGAGCAGCTGACAGAGATCATCGAGGAACTTGTTGCGTGAAAATATTTGCCATTGGATCAAGCATCACATCTTCTTATTGGAACGGCGCGGCCACATATTATCGAGGGATTTACCGGGGCTTGGCAGTACTCGGCCATCAGATCACCTTTGCAGAGCCAGATGCATACGGACGCCAGCAACATCGCGATTCCGTAGATCTCAGCTACGCGAAATCCGTGGTGTATCAAAGCCCGAAAGATCTTTCCTGGCTGATGAGTGAAGCCAGCGAATCAGACCTGGTGATCAAGCACAGCGGCGTGGGAGTGGACGACGAGTGGCTGGAAGCGGAAGTTCTCAACCTGCGCTCATCGCGAACCCGGATCGCATTCTGGGATGTCGATGCCCCGGCCACTCTGGCCCGCGTGGAAAGCGATCCTCGTGATCCCTTTCGGCCTGCCATCTCCCGATACGATTTTATTTTTACCTATGGCGGCGGTCCACAGATCGTGGAGCACTACAAGCGATTAGGCGGCGTCGATTGCCATCCTATTTACAACGCGCACGATCCGGGCACTCACCATCCCGTGCAGCCTTCCGATAGTTTGCGTTGCGACCTCGCTTTCGTCGGCAACCGATTGCCCGACCGCGAAGCCAGAGTGGAACAGTTTTTCTTGCGAGCGGCGGAGCTCGCGCCGGAAATGTCGTTTGTGCTCGGCGGCGAGGGCTGGGGAAGCAAGCGATTGCCAGAGAACGTCCGCTGGATCGGCCACGTCGGCACCAGTGACCACAATCTAGTCAACTGCTCGGCGCGGATGATCTTGAACATCAACCGCAATTCCATGGCGGATGTCGGCTTTTCACCCCCGACTCGCGTCTTTGAAGCCGCGGGCGCAGCGGCATGCGTGATCACCGACGAATGGTCTGGCATCGATCAATTTTTTGATCCAGGCACTGAGATTTTGGTCGCGCAGTCCGCGAAAGACGTAGTCTCGCTGTTGCAAACGATCGATGTGGACCGGGCCATCAAAATCGGACAGGCGATGCGCAACCGCGCTTTGAGCGAGCACACGTACACGATGCGCGCGCTTGAAGTTGACCAGATCCTTGTGGCCGCATATGCGCAGGGAACCACGGCAGCCTAGGTTGGCAAAATGAAAATCACGATCTTCGGTTTGGCGATCACGTCATCGTGGGGAAATGGTCACGCGACCACCTTCCGGTCACTGTGCAGCGCGCTGCGCAACCGGGGACACGAGATCGTCTTCTTCGAGCGCGAGGTGGAATGGTACGCGTCCAATCGTGATATGCCGGAACCACCTTTTTGCACGGTCATCCACTATTCAGATTGGACACAGATTCTGCCGCGCGTTCGCCGAGAGATTCAAGAGAGCGATGTCGCGCTGGTGGGTTCATATTTCCCAAACGGCGTGGAGGCGATCCGCTCGATTCTAGATTCTCGCGTATCGGTGAAGGCGTTCTATGACATCGATACTCCGATCACGCTTTCGCAGTTGCGTGAGAGTGGGAGTTCCGGTTATCTGCTGGCGGAACAAGTCCCTGAATTCGACATCTACTTTAGTTTTACCGGGGGGCCGGCATTGAAGGAACTGGAGCAGCGCTTCAAAGCAAAACGGGCCGTGCCGCTCTATTGCTCGGTCGATCCCGATAAATACAAGTCGCTGCCCGTCAGCGCGCGTTTCGAATGCGATCTCAGTTATATGGGAACTTACGCGCCGGACCGCCAGCCAAAGATCGAGCAATTGCTTTGCGATCCCGCGCGACACCTGCCCGACAGGAGATTCATCGTCGCCGGGCCACAATATCCGACGGACACAGCGTGGCCGGCGAATGTAAAACGCATTCTGCATCTGGAGCCAAGATTTCACCCGCTGCTCTATTCGTCGTCGCGGTTGACCTTGAATACTACCCGGCGAGATATGGTCATGAGCGGATACTCGCCGTCGGTGCGCTTATTCGAGGCGGCCGCCTGCGGAGCCACCATTGTCTCTGACACATGGCCTGGCTTGGATGAATTCTTTGCGCCCGGATCGGAAATCTTGTTGCCGGCTGATTCGATGGACGTGGTTCGATATATCTCCCACATGCAAGATTCTCAGATGAAGGAAATTGGACGTGCCGCTCAGGGGCGCGTGCTGGCCGAGCATTCCAATAAGCAGCGAGCATTGGAGTTCGAGTCGGAGATATCAGCAGTATCGAGCCACTCTGAAACGAGCGAAAAAGCGCGTGTCTAGGGGCATTCGGACGTGCGCCATTTCCAACATTTCAGGCTCTATCACCATCTAAGTAAGGGCCATCAGCTTCAGCGACGGCTAACCGTCTAGCCGTCCTTTATACGTGTTTCTCGTCCTACTCAGGAGTTCATGTGAGAATTGCCCTTATCGCACCGCCATTCATCCCGATTCCACCGCCTCAGTACGGAGGCACCGAATTGTTCATTGCGCAACTTGCCGTCGGCCTGAAGGAGAACGGCATTGACGTGGTGGTTTATGCCAACGGAGAGTCCACTACTCCGGTGGAACTCCGATGGCTGTATGAAAAATCCGATTGGCCGATCCGCGGAGAGGTCTCTGACAACATGAAGGACTCTAACCACACCGCCTGGGCGGTGCGCGACGCTATGGATTCATGCGACTTGATCCACGTGAACAACGCCAGCGGCCTCACATTCTCAAGGTTTTCCAAATTACCTTTTGTGTACACGCTTCACCATCCATTGGAACCTGCGCTTTCTGAGTTTTATCGGTTCTTTCCGGAGGCAAATTTTGTCTGTATTAGCAATCACCAGTGCCAGGCACAGAAATTGCCTGGCGCGCGAGTGATCCATCATGGCCTGGATGTATCGCGGTACAAGTTGCGCAAGAGAAAACATGATTATTTGAGCTTCATCGGACGCATTGCTCCGGTGAAGGGAACGCATCTTGCAATCGAAGTGGCAAAAAAATCGGGCATCCCCCTGAAGATCGCCGGACAAGTGCAGCCCGCGTTCAAAGATTATTTTGAGGCTGAGATCAAGCCGCACATCGACGGCAAATTCATAGAATTCATAGGCGAGGCAGATCTGGCGGCAAAGAACGAACTGCTGGGGAATTCTCTGGCCATGCTCTTTCCCATCCAGTGGGATGAACCGTTCGGGTTCGTGATGGTTGAGGCAATGGCATGTGGCACCCCTGTACTGGCGCTTCCCGGCGGCTCTGTTCCTGAGATCGTGCAGGACGGCATCTCCGGTCACGTTTGCAAGAATGTCGAAGAGATGGTGAGGCGTGCAAGCGCGATGCGGGACGGAGACACGATTCCCCCGACCATCATCCGCGAATTCGTGGAGAAGAATTTTTCGGTGAAGGCGATGGTCTCCGCCTATATCGACTTATACACGCGACTGATTCCTCTCAAGGCAAAGAAAACTGCGGTGGCTTCGGGGCCATCCCTGTCTGGACCCGAGAGTGCGGTGGCATGAGTGCGACCAAACCGATTCTGCCCGCAGACGAACTGGTAGAGATACCGTGTCCGCACGTCGAACCAAGGATCGCCTACCAGATAGGGGAGCCGCGCAAACTCAACAATCTCACGCTGATCGACGGCAAAACCTTTGTGTCAACCACGATTTCGGGCGACGTAACTCCACCGGGCGCGCCGGACGTCGGCTTCTTTCACGACGACACGCGTTTTATCAGCCATATTGAATTGAAAGTCGATGGACATCGCACCGTGGTGCTGTCGTCCAGTACGGAGAAGAGCTACGCGTCGCAGATCGAACTCACCACCGGCAACATCACCCTGCGCGATTCATTTGACCTACCGGAAAACACGGTGCATATTCGTCGCGACCAGCTGCTCTCCAAAAACGTCTTTTTCGACCACTTCTTTTTCGAGAACTTCAATTTGAAGCCGATCCGGTTCCGCGTTGAGCTTATTTACAATGCGGATTTTGTGGATGTCTTCCAAGTTCGCGGCGTGGCACGCGGAAACTGCGGCCATTATTACCAGCCTCTCGCGAAGGACGACACTCTCTCGTTCGTCTATCGGGGGCTGGACGGAATCCTGCGGCAGACTTCGATCCAGTTCTCGCCGGCTCCTGAAAAAATGCATGAGACAACGGCCGAATGGGATGTATCGCTGGAGCCGATGGAGCGTGTCCGCATTGAGACGATGATCACCGCAATTGTGGAACGCGATCGACATTACCATCCAAAGCCGCCGGATTTTATTTCTACACTGCGCACGCGCCGGCACGCCGCAGCGTTATGGGAAGGTGCATCCACAAAATTCGACAGCAGCAATGAAGAATTCGATGCGGCCTTGAACACCGCGACCGGAGACTTCCATGGACTGCAAATCCCGGATGGCGCCGAACACATCATCGCGGCCGGCATTCCCTGGTTCGCAACCATCTTTGGGCGCGACTCGATCATTGCCGCTTATCAGTCACTTATTCTCAATCCGCAATTGGCCGCGGACACCTTGCGCGTTCTGGCGCGACACCAGGGAACTGAGGTGAATGACTGGCGCGACGAAGATCCGGGCAAGATCATTCACGAACAGCGCCAGGGGGAAATGACCCATACCGGAGAGATGCCCTTTGGCGCCTACTACGGTTCCGTCGATTCCACTCCGCTCTTCCTCATGCTGGTCAGCGAGGTATTCAACTGGACTGCGGACGAGAGACTTATCCGCGAACTGATGCCGAATATCCTTCGCGCCTTGGATTGGATCGATCATTATGGCGATCTTGACGGAGATGGATTCGTCGAGTTCCAGCGCCGCTCTCCCAAGGGCCTGGCCAATCAGGGTTGGAAAGATTCTTGGGACGCCAATATGTTTCCCGATGGCACGGTCGCGCAGTCGCCGATCGCGCTGGTCGAAGTGCAAGGTTACGTCTATGACGCGAAGTACAGGCTTTCAAAGCTGCTGCGCTCTTTCGGAGAGACCGAACGCGCCGACAAACTAAAACGTGAAGCGGCCGAACTCGCGAAACAGATAGACCGTGTCTTCTGGATGCAGCGTCAGGGATATTACGCAATGGCGCTGGACAAGGACAAAAAGAAACTGGAAGTGATCTCATCAAACCCCGGACACTTGCTCTTCACCCGCGTCCTAAAGGCGGATCGGGCGCGCGTCGTCGCCAATCGCCTGATGCAACCTGACATGCACACAGGTTGGGGATGGCGGACGTTGTCGAAGGACGAAAAGGTGTTCAATCCGCTGAGCTATCATCGCGGCTCGGTCTGGCCGCATGATAATTCGCTGATCGTGCACGGCATGGCGCTCTACGGATTCCGCAAGCCCGCGCTGCACACGCTCACAACTCTTTTTCAGGCCGCACAAACGTTCCGCGACAACCGCTTGCCGGAGTTGTTCTGCGGGGTGCAGAGAAAAGATTATGACGTCCCGGTGCATTATCCGGTCTCCTGCTCGCCGCAGGCGTGGGCGTCGGGCGCAATGTTCTTCATGTTGACGTCAGTGCTGGGAATCCGTCCCAGCGCGCCCCAGCGCGAGCTCAATGTGATGAATCCGGCATTGCCGGAGTGGTTGGACTATCTCCAACTGCGTAATTTGCGCGTGGGCAACAGCCGCGTGGGCCTCGATTTCAGCCGTCGCGGCGACAGAACATTCTGCAACGTCGTGGAAGTGGAAGGCGAGAAATTACTCGTCAACGTCGCGTTCAAGAAATGAAACGGCTTTTGAAGCCCTCGATCTTGTCGAGCACCAAAAATTTGTCGCGAAGGTCGGCGGCAATCAGCGTCTTCCTTCGCGACGCGAACAACCAGTCATGACCAATGAGCGCGCAGTTCCTGATTGAATTCCTTCCAGCGTTCTTCGGGGAAAAAGATCCTTGCGCCCTTGAACTCGACACGGCGCTTCGTTCCGGGAATCGTTTCGGCAAGCCAGCGCGACCACTTCACATCGAAGTACACATCGTCAGTCCCCCAGACGATTAAAGTCGGGGCCTTCAACGTCTTCAGCCGTGCTTCGATCGCGAGTGTGTGCTTGTTATCGAAGGCGGCTAAGAAGCGCTGGAGATCCCGCAGGCGCTGCTCGCTCCTGATGAACGGCCGAAGATAAGTTTCGATACTTTCGTCGCTCAACTGTTCTGGATGCTCATACGCTGGACCCAACGCCTGCGGCGAGCGATAGACACTCTTGTCCGCTAACATTGCCTCTAGAGTCCCACGCAAGCCGCCGTTGGCCGCCATTGTCAAGAACGGTTTGAACGCCTCGGGCGGCCAGTTGTCGTGAGTGTCGCAATCAGTCAGAGTGAAACTGCGAACACGCTCCGGATTCAAAGCGGCGAAGATCTGCGCGATACCGCCGCCGCTGTCATTGCCGACGAGATCGACTTGATCGATCTTCAAGGCATCGAGAAACTGTTTCAGCATCTCTGCGTTGGCGGTTACGGAGACATCCTGGTCGGGCGCGATCTCGGTCTCGCCATGAGCCAGCAAGTCCACAGCAATGCAACGCCGAATTTCGGATAGTTCTTCCAACTGGTGACGCCACAAATGCCCGTTCAGCAAGACACCGTGCACGAACAACGCCACTGGTCCGCTCCCACGCTCTACGTAACTGATTCGCCCTGACGCTGTTTGCACGCTACGCCGGACGGCTGATCCATTGTCGGTCTTCATCACTCAACCCCTCCTCTTTGCGGACACATGAGCATCCTTCAGCTTCTGCCCGCATTCGTCACAGCACACCTCGACTGCCTTGCCGCCGATCTTGACCTTGATAGCGTTTGCGTCTAACGTGCAATCGCAAGCCGCACATGTTTTCGCACTCATAGCTCTTCTCCAATCCCGAAATTTCGGTATACCCAGTAGGCCACTCAGGAGCAAACAGCCGCTATCAAGATCTTTAGCGACTTTTCGAAACAGCGCCTGACGACATCAGAAACTGCAAGTCAAGGTGCGCTGCACCGAGCGAATCAAGAAAGTCTCGCGCGTCGAAGGCCTCACCAGCTGCAACCACACCCGTCGCGCGCGCTGAACCGTTCAGGATTCGTTCGGTCGCTTCGACCACAATCGGCGCTGACGTCGCGTAGATGTCTTGTCCCCGTGCCACCACCCGGCTCTCTTCGTTTCCTCTTCGAGCGATAACGTCCATCTGGAAGATCTGCGATGAACGCCCGCTCTCATCTGCAGCCGTGGGCGTGGGCGTATTGGGATTCCGCAGATCCGCAAGTGGCGCGGCATTCATGAACACACGTATCTCCGGTGTGCGAAGGTGACGCGCAATGGTGATGGTTTCCGAGAGAGACAGCGGCACTACGTCTTGTTGCCCAAAGGGAGAAAGGAAACCCCATGTGCGCCCCTCAGGCGGATCAGTCCGCTCCAATTTGCTATTCGAAAGGATGAAACGGCGCCCGTGGTTGCGCTCGCCGGTTAATCGGGTCCCTAGCGTAGGCTTCCAGCTATCGAGCGCGACGCCGATGCGGATTTCGTCCGCGTCTTCCCACTCACCCATCGCCGCAGTCGCTAAGAGATCTCCAAGGCCGCCATAGAACGCCATAGCGGGAGCGATTACAAGCTTGCCGAGCCTTGCATCGTGCTCAAAGCGTGCGAAGACTTCAACGACCGCTGCCTGTTCTGCTGCCACGTCCAAATAGTGAATACCGGAACAGATCGCGGCTTCGATGATCGGTACTGCCGTATCCAAAAACGGACCCGCGCAATTTATTACTGCGCTGCTGCCTGCCATCGCTGCCTTGAGCGACGCTGAGCTCTCCACGTCTGCCAGGCGCACTTGCAATTCGGGGTGCGCACGGCTCAGCGCTTTCAGCTTTGCAGAATCGCGGCCCGAGAGGATTGGGGTCAAGCCTCGCTTGAGTAACTCACGCACTACGAACTTTCCGGTGTGCCCATACGCACCAAATACAGTCACCTTTCGATTTGACATCACTGGTCAACTCCTATGAGTAGGTACTTGATCAGTGGGCCACTCAGGAGCAGAAGGTCGCTATCAAGATCTTTAGCGGTTTGTCGGTAGAGAAAATCTAGCGGCGCAGTGCCGACTGTCTAAACGCCGAAGGTGAGTAACCGTACGCTTGGCGGAACGCAGCGCTGAAGTGGCTGTGACTGGAAAATCCGAGATCGAGACTTAGTGCAGTGAGGTCGTCGTAGCGCGCAAGGAGATCCAAAGCCCGAGCCAGTCTTAAACGCAATTGATAGCGATATAAGGGAATGCCTTCCACTTGCTGAAACACTTGCGTGAGATAAACCGGCGATACACGTACTTCGGCTGCAACTTCAGCCAACGTCCAACGTCGCGCCAAATCACTCGAAAGGACAAGCTTGGCTCGATCGACCAATCGTTGGCATCCGACGCTGGCTCCGGCTTGATGTGTAGTGCGCGGCCCAAGAGTCCGCTGCACCAATGTCAGTGCCAGACTTTCTGCTTCCAGTGGCTCAGCTATCTTCTCGCGCAGGCTGTGGCGCAGCAATGCCACGAGAGCCTGAGTGCGCGCATCGATCCGTAGACGCTGTCGTCGGAATGCGAGCTTCGAGCCATCGCGCAGAAGATTCATCGGGGCCAACTCACGCAGTTGCGGTTCGCTGACCACCACCGTCAGACTGGCATCACCACCGGCAACGGGGTGGCTCACCTGGTAGCCTTCGGTGGCGTTGAAAAACAAAACTTGGTTCGCCTCGGCTACGGTCTGATCTTGCCCAACGTGCCGCATGAAGACGCCACGGTACGGAAACACCAGTTGTGTGGTGCTCGTGCACTCTTCCGCGCTCTTGTGCCGACAGTTACCCTGGCAGTACGTATCCCGAATCGTAACGGTCGG
>JAOAPL010000257.1 GCA_025462925.1 Acidobacteriaceae bacterium | reverse complement strand
TCCCTTTCCAGAAATTTTTGGCGCCGGTGAATCTGTTTCATTGAGACGCCCGGATGCGCCTGCCATGAGAGGGCCATCCATGTGAGAAAGGGCGGACGCTCGCGCTGCACCGCCCAATCCTCTGCTTCGAGCGCGGCGGCAAGAGCGGTACGGCCTTTTGTTGTCGTCGCATAGGGGCGGCGCTCGGGACCGGCGGTGGGTTCGTCGCTGTCGGTCGCGCGGATCAATCCCGCCTGCGCCAGCTTCTCCAGCGAGTAATAGACCTGCGGACGCGAGATGGCAGCCCAGTCGCGGACGTGACGCCGCTCGAGTTCGAGGTTGGCCTCATAGCCGTGCATCGCCCGCTCGGCGAGCAGGCTGAGCAGCACTAGGTCGGGAGTGGTGAGCTTTTGCCTCTTAGCTTTCTTCTGCTTAGCTTTCTTCTGCCTAGCTGGGGCCATTGCCCGCCTTCCGTTGCCGGCTCCAATACCACCACTGGCATTTTTCGGCAGGCAGCAGCGGATCTTTCGCTTGCGACACCGCCGAGCAGAAGACATCCAGGCAGCAGATGTCGTGCGCCTTACCGGTCACGCGACAGAGCTTGTCATACATTCGCTTGGGATTCTGTTTCGCCAATTGCTCTACGGAGCGGATGCCGAGAAGCTCGAAATCCCGCAGCATCGCCGGGCCGATGGAAATCAGGTCTTGCAGTCGCCTTTTTTTGACCACCATAAAAAACTCCTTGACGCGTTTACAACTTTCCTTTAGACTCAACTAGTCTAATTTAGACTAGTTAGACAATGCAAGGAGAAAGAGCGATGTCAGCAGCAAATCTTAAAGTGCAAAAGATCACGGCATTATTGTTCGCAGAAGAGATTGAGCCGTCAGTGAACTTCTGGGTGGAACGGCTGGGATTCACACAGGCCATCGAGGTGCCGGACGGAAACAAGCTCGCCTTTGCGGCGCTGCAAAAGGACACTGTCGAATTGATGTACCAAAGCTTCAAGAGCGCGGACGACGATCTAGGCTCCACAGTTCAATCCGTGCGACGAGGGCCGACGTTCCTTTACGTCGATGTCGAAAATCTCGACGAACTCATCTCTGCGATGGACGGCGTAGAAGTGACGATGCCAGTGCGAACGACGTTTTATGGATCGAAAGAGATTGGCGTGAAGGAACCGGCGGGACACCTCGTGATATTCGCGCAGCAAGGGGTCGCGAAGGGGTAGCAACCTTAATCCAACCTTAAATTTAAATAATGTGATTCCCCCTCGGGCAATACCACGCCGGCCCTGATTCCAACCTTCTGCTTCTTCTCTACGTCTCAGTAACTCAGTATGAAAACGGTGGAAATCATCCCGGTGACGGGCAATTGCCTGGCTATTCTTGGATTGTCGGCGTATGGGTTCCGGCTTCTGGCGCGATATTATTCAACCGGACAGTGGGCGAAGAATGTAACAAGCCTGTTGGCAGGTATAGGGTTACTGTTACTCGCGTTGAGTTTGCTCCTTTCGCCCCAGAATCTGCGTGTGCTGGAATTTTTGGCGCACACCAAAGCATCTGTGGTTCTCCTCTGGGCAAGTAGCCTGTTGCTTCTGGGCGCAATGACAGCATTTGGTGTGATCACTTACAGTAGGCCGCTTCGGCTTTGGCATGAGCAGAAGCTCCAGAAAGACCTGCGGAGTGAACTTCCCAAGATTCAATAATCAAAAACGTTCTGGCTCTGCCGACGACCGGGGAAAGGTCATCAACTTTCCATCGCCGACTCCGGCCGCGGAAGCCGCACGACCGAAGGCCAGCCTATTTCAGCGCCTGGGCCCAGGGCTAGTCACAGGATGCTCGGATGTAGATCCTTCATGCGCCATCACCGCCACGGTGGCAGGGGCGGCGTTTGGTCACTCGTTGCTTTGGGTCGTAGTGCTCTGCTTCCCGTTTCTGCTGGCGATCTTCTCCGTCACAGGAAGGATCGGGACACAAACATGCAAGGGCTTGTTGGAACTCGTGCGCGAACGATATAGCCGTAAGCTCGCACTGGCTGGCGCCATTTTTGCGATTGTGACCAACTTGGCTGTCGTCATCGCTGATCTGATGGCCGTCTCTGACGCGTTTTCTATCCTTACCAATCAGTCGCGAATGTATTTTGTTGCGGGAACGGCCTTCTTCATCTGGTACATCCTGGTGTTTCAGGATTATCGAAAGATCACACGCGTTCTGGTGATTTTCTCTTTGCCGCTTTACCTTTACGTTGTCGCTGCAATCCTCAGCAAGCCCAACGTAGGACAACTTCTTATGGAGGCTTTCATCCCAAGGAGCCAGCCTACGTTGGACTTCATAGAGAACGTGGTCGCAATTTTCGGTTCGCTCCTGACCCCATACATCATCATCTGGCATGCGAGTTCGCGGACTGATCCTGGACACGAACACGACAATGCAGATTCGGTGACTGCAACATTTATTGCGATAGTTCTGGCATCGTCGATCATGATAGCCGCCAGCGCTGTGCTGCATCTGAGTCATCCGGTGGATATGACCACGAGACAAGCAGCGGAGGCATTAACGCCAGCGGTGGGGCCTTGGGGACCTGTTTTGTTTGCGATCGGCATTATCGGTTCGGGATTGGTCGCGCTGCCGGTGCTAACTGCCTCGATGTGCTACGACCTGGCGCAGGCAATCGGCTGGAAATACGGACTGAGTGAGAATCCGTGGGAGGCGCGACGATTTTATGTCTTGATTTCCGCAGCCATGCTGGTGGCAACATTAGCGAATTTCTTCCCCATCAACCCCGTGAAGGCGCTGTACTGGTCAATGATCCTGGCCGGCATCCTGCTCATTCCCACATTGATCTTCATCGTCTTGATCTCAAACGATAGGCGCATCATGCAGACCACCAGCACGATGTGGGAAAACTTCTGGGTAGGCGCAGCGGCGGGTGGGGCCGCAGCGGCGGGCCTCATCTATCTTTGGTTTAAGTTCTTCTGAAAACCGATTCGCGGGAAGCTGACTGTTAGCTGCCGGTTTTTGCTACCATCATCAGCAATGAAATCAGTAGGCGAGAACGTAGTCCGTATCGAAGCCGATGCCCTGCGCGGATTGGCCGACCGCATCTCCGGTCCCATGGGTGCCGCATTCGAGGGCACGCTCGACTTGCTGCATGCGTGCACGGGGCGCGTGATCGTTACCGGCATGGGAAAGAGCGGGATCATCGCGCGAAAGATTGCAGCAACGCTCAGCTCCACCGGAACGCCGGCGATGTTTCTCCATCCCGCGGAAGCGATTCACGGCGATTTGGGAATGCTGGTGCGCGGCGACGTCGTCATCGCGCTCTCTTCGAGCGGCGAGACGGAAGAGATACTGCGATGACTGGCGACTATCAAGCGGCTTCAGGCCAAGCTGATCTCCATGACCTGTGACGAACTCTACCCTGCTGGGAAAAAG
>JAOAPL010000314.1 GCA_025462925.1 Acidobacteriaceae bacterium | reverse complement strand
TTGATACCTTCCTTGGTGGTGAACGCACACGCGAATCTCTGCCGCGCTAAGAGGAGGGTGCGATCGTCAAACAGTCCGTACGGATAAGCGAAGGCGATGGGGTCGCGTCCGGTGAGGCCTTGAATCGTGGTTCGAGACTGATCCAGTTCTCGTGCGATTGCCGCCGTGTCGAGCGCCGGCAGATCGGCGTGAGTGTGCGAATGAGGGAGAAACTCGACGCCTCGTTCGCTCCATTCGCGAATTGAATTGGCCGTCATCAGACGGTGCGTGCCGGCGCCGCGAACTTCGTCCCAAGTGTTAGTGCCGCCGATCTGGTCGGTGACTACGAACACCAAAGCAGGGAATCGAAGCGATTGCAGGATCGGAAAAGCGTACTGTGTGAGATCGGCATAGGCGTCGTCGAAGGTCAGCAGGACAGGCTTCGCGGGCAGGGGCGTTCCTGAGCAGCACCAGTCGCGCCATTCAGAGACAGTGATTGGCTGGAATCCTACATCTCGAAGCGCTTGCATCTGCTTTTCAAACGCCTCGGGCAGGACTGTTAATTCCGGGTACGTACCTCCGACGAGCGGTCCAATGTGGTGGTACATCAATACGGGGAGCGTCCGCCCGAACTCGTGTCGAAATGCTGTCCACCCGCCACATTCGCGAACCGCAGCGCGGAAAGTTTCCATCCCACTCCAATACGCGACCAGACGGGCGCCGAGTCCGCGAGTACCAAGCACGCTGCACAACGACAAGAGCGGCAGAAAGAGGATGTCGAGCGGCAGCGGACACCGGACGAGAGCGAGACGCAAAGACCGTTTGGGAAGCCGCCCGGCGTGAACCGTTCCGATGCCCGAATGCGGACGGTACTCCGGCATCTTGCGTGCGAGCAGGACTTCGGAGCGTCCGCGCGCCGAGGCGTCTCGCTTGCAGAACTCGCGTGAACTCTTCTCGTAGATCTGTTCGGCGACTGCCGAGGGCGCGTGATGCATCTTCAGTGCGCCGGTGGTCGTAAGCCGCAGCGCAACCTCGGTGTTTGCGCAGAAAGCAGGAACGTTTTCGTCGAACGGGCGAGCGCCGAGCGCATCGCGCGGGATCGACACGTTAGCGTCCATCAATGCGTCGTCGGGCCAGCGGCCGGCACCCTCGGCGTCAGTACGGCTGATGAATTCCGACGCACCGCGGCGCACCAACTCAGCGACGAGCGTGCGAGGGCTTTCCGGCGAAACGAGGGTCGTACCGAAGACGAAGCGGCGTTCGGACCCGGCGTGGCTGGCGAGATGCGCTGCGACGAGCGTCGGCGGACACACGATGTCGTCGTCGAGGAACAGAACCACGCCGCCCGTCGCGTGAGCAAGTGCGGCATTACGCGCGGCAGGCTGGCCCACATTCTCCTGGCGCAGCACTCTAAGGCGCGGATCGGCGGCGGCAAGGTTAACGAGGACCGCAGAAGTGTTGTCATTCGATCCGTCATCCACGACAATGACTTCGAAGTCGGCCGCTAGTTCCTGTGCCAACACTGTCGGGAGGGTGCGCTCGACGAGCTTTCCCCGATTAAAAGTGGCGATGATGACGGAGATTGCGGCCGGCATCTCAGCGCTCGCCTTTTCCGTTGCGCGAGCTAGAACGGTCTTCCGCACCACGACGACGGTACATCGTACTGACTGCGGAATAGATCTCGTATACCTTCTGCCGAGAGTTGCTGAGCCAATGCCAAACAAAGATGATGAACCACTTTGCACTTCGCAGAACACGGACGTGGTCCAGCAGATTTCGCAGCATCAGGAAGGGGCGCAAAAGGATCGAGCGCTCGGATGGCGGCAGGAACACTCCGCTGAGAACGAGATACACCGCAGCTGGTGGACATAGAGATGCGACTAGCCCCAGAACGGAATTCGGCGAATAAATGAATCGCAGGGCGAGCGCTATTGCCACCAAAGAAATGAGCGGAAGCAGTAGCGGTAGAAATGAGTCGAGTGTCTGCTTAACCGAGATACCTGTCTCCGCGACGGCTGAGATACTAAACACAACCGTACCCAGCGCGAGGACTACGAGAATGGCGAGAGCAACTCCGCTGATACCGAAGAGCGAAAGCCACCAGCCGCCCAGCGATACCGATCCCAGGCCAATCCCGCTGAGGATTGCAAGTATCCGTACGGAGTGTCCAGCACCCCAAAGCGTGTACATAGCCGCAATGCCTAGACTTTCCACGCCCGCAGCTGCGGCGGTGAGTCGCAGAACGACCGAAGCTTCCGGCGGGACGGCGCCGAGCCAAACGCGCAGGATCTCCGGCGCAAAGATGAAAAGCAGCGCGGAAATCGGGAGCGCGGTAAACGCGACGGCACGGTTGCCGAACCGCACGATCGCGGACAGATCTCCGGCAGCTCCTGCCTCGCTGGCCGCCGGGAACAAGGATTCTCCGCTGCGGTGGGCAATTGCAGATGCGGCGATCGACAACCGCTGGCCAATGAAGTACGGCGTCACGGCGCCGCTGCCACGGAGAAACCCGATAATGAGTGGCGGCAACTGCCAGGTCCAATACGACAGCGTGTATCCGATGTGACTGGTGATGCTGAAGCGCAAGCTTGAGAGAAGGGGCCTCCATCCGAGGGTTAGCGGGAAGAGCCGAAGCCGCGGTTCTGCGTGATGGACCACAATGCTCGCAATCAGGACGCCTGCAAGTCCGGTGGCGGCGGTAACGACTGCAACGCTTACGATGCCGAATCCGAACCAGAGGAGTAGGGCGATTGCGGCGATTCGCAGAAGCGCGGTGAGATTTGAAACGGAGTTGGCGAGGTCGAAGCGGCGCAGTCCCTGCAGGATGGCGATCTTGAACCCGAAGAGTTGTTCGACCAGGAACGCGATCGCGGCGAAGTAGAAGACGGCGCGCGCTGCCGGGAGCAACGCGGGTTCGACGTGCAAACGTTGCGGCAAGAAGAAGGCAGACGCGATGCCGACGATGGCGCCAAGGCAGCCGAGCACGAGGTAGAAAGATCCGGCGGCCCTGACGAATTGCTGTGTCGCCGTCCAGTCATCCTTTGCCGCGATCTCGCGGGTAAGAGCCCAACCGAGGCCGCCTTCTAGGATCAGAACCATGCTGCCCGCGCTGCTCGCGACAATCCATAGGCCATAGGCCGCTGCTCCAAGGCGGTGGAGGAGCAACGGAACCAGCAGCATCCCGGCAAAGCCGGCGGTCAGAAAGCCAAGAGAGTTCCAGAGAGCATCACGAAGCAAGCGTCCGTCGTTGTGCTCGACGCGATCGGCCGGACTGATCGGCCCTTCGGATTGAATCGCTTCGCTCACGTGGCTGTCATCCTATCCCAGTTCGGGTGATCCAATCTGGCTCCAGCGCAGGAACGGCGGTTTAGAAGCAGGCAGCAGCGGGTGCATAGTCCACATGACGAAGATAGCGATAGGTCGAGCGCACGTTGAAGGTGACAATACGAAATCCTGCGTTCGTTTACAAGCGAACGAACGGTGAACTAAGATACCGATTCCTCACACAGTGTTATCGGCTTGCGCAGTACTTGAAGGTCTACGGCTTGGAGCGGAGATCAATCAAAGCTCATTGCCGAGGATTGGGGAATGGCACGTGCCTAGCTGACGTGGACGATACGAACAGTGTGAACCAATTCAGCAATCAAGGGATCAGCCGGGTCTATGACTTGGCAGAGACGCACGCCGCTCAGGACGGGTTCGTTTACTAGGCCACGCCAACGCAATGTTGGCCGAGGCGCTGGTAAAGGTTGTTGCCGCTGGAGGTAAATAAACGGAATGGATCTGCGGGAGCGTCGAGAGAAATGGCGCGACAAATGGAAGCGCTTCCAGTCGCTGCCGGTCTCGAAGAAGATCGTCGTGCTGAAGCAAAGGGCGGGGATCCTCGTCCGCACCCCCGACCGCATGCTGCTTGAAGGCGAGATCTTCCGATGGATACGCTCTCGAGAAGGCATGCGCAACATCCTGTTCATCGGGGTAGACCAGTACACGAAACATTATGCCTCATTTTTTCCAGACGCGACATTTCATACCATCGACAACGATCCATCGCGGGCAAGATTCGGAAGTGACCACCATCTCATCGCTTCGATAGCGGACGTCACGAAACAATTCCCGCCCAGATGCATGGATGTTGTAATTATGAATGGCGTGTATGGCTGGGGCCTGGATGAGCAGGACGAAGCCGAGGAAGGATTTCAGCGGTGCTACGACGTCCTGAGACCCGGGGGCTTGCTTGTGCTCGGCTGGAACAATATCCCGGAGCGGAATCCACTGGATATCGATACGATCTCTTCCCTGCGACGGTTTACAGAATTAGGGTGTCCACTATTCAAAGGCAACTGGCGCTACGAAGTGCCGGAGACCGAAAACCGGCACACTTACGACTTCTACACGAAACCCTCATGAAAGAGACCTCAGAATTGCGCAACGCTCAGCGACGTTCGCGCACACCAGACGTTTGCGCTGTACGCGCGTTTGAATTAGAGCGGCTATGGTTCAGGGGGCGGAATCGGGCTCGCCAGTAGGCCAAGAAGCCGACGATCCAGTAGGGGATTGCGCGCCAGGTTGAGAGCGGACGATGGGAGTTGTTGTCCGCGAAGCGAAGCCGCCAGTTTGGCTGCCAACCCGTCAGCTTCGCGAATATCAGCTTCAGGACGTTAAGCCAGTCGCTCGGGGATTCGACGGCAATCAGCGTAATGTAGCAAGCAGTTTCTACAATCCCGCGTATGTAGCGGCGGCGGGACGCATCGGGTGTGTCCGGGATGGGATGGCGGACAACTGCCTCAGGTGTGTAATGAATGGTCCAGCCCTTGCGCAGGAGCTTCCAGAACGCCACCCCCTCTTCGCCGGCAACGATGGTTCCGCCGACGCCGAGTCTCTCGTCGAACCCACCGAGCACTTCGAAAAAGACTTTCCTGTTGAACGACACGTTGGCGCCGCTGCCGATTGCACCCGTGTTCGCCAGACAGAATGCTTTCGGTGTTTGTAGCGTGAAGTTCACCGGCACGAGTTCACCCGGGCCTGTACCGCCGGCCTGCACCCAACGCCGCTCGTCTTCCTGATTGCCGGTAAGTGGCAGTACGGGGCCGGTGATCGCTGCAGCCAAGGTGGCCTTATATGCGCGTGCAATCGCCGTAAGCCAATCGGCCTCGGGAACGGCATCGTCATCGGTGAATGCAATGAGATCGCCGGAAACCAGGCGCGCACCGTGATTTCTGGCGATGGTCAGCCCGGGAGTATCAAGTCTGGAGTAGGCGATCTTGTAGCGCTGAGCTAGTTCTTCCGCGGAGTGGAATTGCGGAGCACTGTCAACGATGAGGACGTCAAAGTTCCTGTAGCTCTGGGCGGAAACTCCGCGGACGCAAGCCTCAAGGCTCTCGAGCCGATCCCGGGTAGAGATGATTACGCTGATCTTCGGATTAAATGTTGTCGACATCGCCTTCGGTAGAGTAAACCAGATGCCTTTGAGAGTAGTTAACCAGAGCAGTTGCAGCGGAAGCCAAGTCCGGAATTCAAGCAATCACCGGTTCAGAACGAGGAACACTCCAGTCACCATTGGTGTATGCGATGCTCTCACCATTGGCAATTCGCGCCCCGACGTTTTTGCCGATTGCCAAACCAGCTCCAAATCGCTTCCCTTCATTGGGACTAGTCGTTTCTGAAACTCGGTCATGTGCCAGTGCTGTAGGCAGATTTTAGCACCAAAAAAAATAGGGTCACACGTATGAGCCAGCATACAATTTTTTTTAGTCAAGTCCGAGGCTCGGATTATCTCCTCATTTTCAGTGTTTTTGGCCGGACGCTGCGCGGCCTTAATTGATTCCGAATATGCGGTGCATTGCATATAGTTAACCTTCGACTAGCTACCCTCAATGCAATCTGAGAAGAGTTTCGGCGTAGATCCGATTGATAATACTGCGGCGCATCGTTGATGTTGATCTCACGAAGGTTTCGCTACTTCGCCGTCGCAGAAGGGATTACACCTTAGCTCCCCAAATAAGCAGTTTTCTGGAGTGGATGAGGTAATCTCCTACTTGTCGCATCCTTCTACTTTCGGCTAGTATTGCGTCACGCTCTCAATTCCTTTTGGAACCAGGTGCGCAC
>JAOAPL010000311.1 GCA_025462925.1 Acidobacteriaceae bacterium | reverse complement strand
AGCTGCCTTCAACCGTTCCCGCGTGGGCCATCGCCGCTGGCGTTATGGTCTCCATGAGCGTGGGATTGTTCTTCGGGATCTATCCCGCGGTGAAAGCCGCTCGCCTCGATCCCGTCGACGCCCTCCGCTACGAGTAGTACCCGCTAGGACATGTCCTAGCGGTGGGACTCCCACCCGATTTCCCTGAATTCCGTGCATCCATGTGCTTGCCCCGGGGTTCTAATCCCACATAGGCAGCAACGTCTGGGGAACTTTCGGAAGCAGACCGAATGCAGACATCGAACACAAGCCGCTGCCCGGGAAACTCACGTGAAAGTAATGGATTGGAATCGGAACAAGGGCAAATGCTCAGTCTGCCGCACCCCTGTGCGCGATGGCATGCCTGTGCGGTCTGCTGATGACGACGGCACCGAGCATAGATTCAATCGCCTCTGCCGACGCTGCTTGGAAGCAGAAAAGGTGTTCGCTCGCCGAGTCTCGTTTTACGTGGATGGAAACAAAGAAGAGTTCATCAACGAAGGGGAAGCCGTTCCACGCCCCACGCCATTGAAACTGCCCCAGGCAGCTTAAGCGACTGCCGCAGTCTGGAACTGCGGTGCAAGCGATTTCGCCGAGTCCGGCCCTTCAGCCTGCGCTGCTTGTAGCGCTCCCTCTACACGGTTGATCACTTCGGTCACAATGTCGATAGGCTCATACTGCTGTTGAAGAACAGCTTCAGCGATTCCCACCGCGATCGTTGGGGTTCTGTCCGTCCCCGGTACTGTTACTCCATGCAACGCCTTACGCATTTTGTCCACTACGAAGAACGCATTCTTGTCCGTGGTGTCGGGAAGTATCAGCGCGATAGTCGTCAGCTCGTATCTCACGGCAACATCGTTTTGGCGCACCTGCGAACATACCGCCTGTCCTAGTTGCTGCATCATGTTGTCCACTGCTGGCTCGCCGATCTCTTTCACCAGCGCGGAAGCCTTTCCGAAGTGGAGCAATAAAACCGATGCCGTCGTGTTCTGCGCCAGCGCCCGCTTCGTCTCCGAAAGCAGAACGTCGAGATAGGAAGACCGCTTCAGCAATCCCGATTTCTCGTCCGTCACAGCGAGGTTCTTCATCAAGCTGCGCAATTTTGCATTGTTGACCGCAAGCACCATCTGGTCGGCAATGGTTTTCAGCACCACAGCATCCGTCTGTCGCCATGCGCGTTGCTGATCACACTGCTCCAGCATCAAGATTCCCGTGTGCTCATCGGTGGCAGTATCCAGCAGCGGCACTGCCAGTACAGATTTGATCCCCAGTGCTTGAATGGACGATTGCACTGAGGCCAGTTCCGGCGACCCCACCGCATTGTCGATCGATACCATTCCTCCTTGCATCGCTAATGCCTGAACTGCCGCCAGCAATTTCACAATATGCTGCACGTCAGATTGCTTGATTCCCGGTGAGCAGTATTCCAACGCTGCGGAAGGCTGTTTACCCGGCTGGCACAGTCCCGCAATACATCGGCTCGCATTGTAGTGTCGGCCAACGTCATTTACCGCAGTGAAGAGAACACCTTTCACCGTGGATTGCCGGTAGATATTGCGCGTAATCTCTGTGACCCGGCTGAAATTGTCCACGGCGTTTTCGTCGTGCGACATCGTCGGCATCTGCTGCACGTATCCGGGCTGCGCTTGTTGTTGGCCACCGCCCCCGTAACTCGGTGCCTGTCCAAATGGAGAAAGCGGAACCGAACCCGACTGTGCAGCTGCCTGCGGCGCACCTGCCGCCGCGGGTGCAGGAGTGTCGTATTTCGGAACGTACCCAGCGTTCATGTACAGCGTGCGCAGCTTCTCGTTCTTATCTTCCTCACGCGGAAACAATTTGTTGATGCGTTCCAATCGCTCAACCGCTTTTGAACGCATCGAGTACTGGATGAAGATTTCCGCTTGCAGCATGAAGTCTTCGAGGACGGTCGGTTCTTTCTCAAACTCCTCAGGCTTTCCGCCCTCGGTCTCTTCTGTGCCGCCAACAATCTGAAATCGGTTGGATATATTCGTGAAGCGCGTCTGGTCGATCTTCCCGCGCAACATCTCCAACCGTTTCTGGTTTCCGGCTTGGTACGGATCAACTTCCACCGCCCGGTCGAGCGAGTCCGCAGCCTTCAAGAAATTTCCCGCAGCAAAGTACAACGAGAACAACGCGATCAATGTTTCGCAATAGTCCTGCTCACGGTTCGCCGAGTTGTACACCCCTACCAGGTACTCCATGAACTCAATGCCCGGTGGATGTTTGGTGGTGAGCTCCTTCAACAGGTTGACGAACTCGCGCGTCTTGCTTTGCTTGCCCATTGCCTGTTCCAGCTTTTGGGTCACGGCCAAAGCGCGAGCGTGGTTTTCCGCCGTGATCAATGACGTGATCAGCAAGACGATCTCATCCACTTGTTTGGGATCTTTTTCAAACAGCTCCCAGATCAGTGGCTCAGCTTCTTCCGCCCGATTCGCTCCCAGCAGCGCGCGTGCATACGTCTCCCTGAAATCCGGACCGTTACCGGAGAACGGCGCCATCACTTCGATAGCGCGGTTTACATCTGCTTTTTGCACCAACTCGCGCCCGTACGCTAACGCCAGGAAGGCATTGGATGGATCTAGCGCGTGTCCCTTCTCCAACCATGTGCCCGCATTAGCAGGTTCCATCTCTGCTAGTTGCAGGCATGACACAGCCGCTCCTTTGCTGTCACCCAACGCAGTGCCCAACTCAGCCATGCGCTTGTGATTTGCGAGCGAGGGATCGAGTGCAACGATGCGCTTGAGCGCAGTCAAAGCATCGGCATGCCGATCGGCCGCTTGGAATGAATTCAGCGAAAACTCGAATCCTTCGAGGGACTGTTTCTTGTCTGACTTTTCGATGAATTGTGAAAACCGGAACGTCTGGTCGACAGTCGGCGTCCCGAGCTTTGCCAGCTTCTTGTAATTGACGATAGCTTTGGGCTGATCGTTGATCTCCGCCTGACGATCGAATAGCGCGCTTAGCAAGCCGCACGCTTCGCTGTTGCGTCCCAAAGCGACGGAGATATCCGCGGCAGATTGGCGTACTTTTTCGTTCCCGGGATCCTCCTGAAGGATTTCCAGGTACTCTTCCAGAGCGTCTTCCTGCTTGCCCTTTTGAAGGTATTTTTCCGCTTTTTCCAGACGCTTCTGAATATCAGCCATGGGTCCCGTGGAGGAGTTTGAGGTGAGTGCGTATTGTATGCGGAACCTGCCGCCAACAGCAATTAGGGAATAGCCTTGGATTTGCTGTACCCCCAAAAGGGTTTGGTTTATCTGTCCTTATCTGTCTTTTATCCGCGGTTAGAATTGCCTTTGCCCTTATCCGCGTCCATCTGCGTCAATCTGCGGCTGCCTTTTGCCTTACAATCTCCCCATGACCACCGCCGACACCCTAGTCAGCGCCGAAGCCGAACTCCTCGCCTTCCGCAAAGAATTTCCTATCCTCGACCGCACAACTTATCTCATCAGCAACTCGCTTGGCGCCATGCCCCGCGGCGTCTACGACGCCACGCAGGACTATTGCGACATCTGGGCCAGCCGCGGTGTCCGCGCATGGGAAGAGAAGTGGTGGATGCTGGCGCGCGAGGTCGGCGACGAGATTGGCATCTTGATGAACGCGGCGCCCGGCACGGTTTCATGCCACCAGAACGTCACCCAATGTCAGGCGATTGTCGCCTCTTGTC
>JAOAPL010000279.1 GCA_025462925.1 Acidobacteriaceae bacterium | reverse complement strand
TATGAGCTGGTTGTATTCGCGAACGATGCGGGGCTGCAGCAAACGGACGATGGCGCGATTGCTGCGTTGCCGCCACTGGGGAATGATGGTCTGCACGTCGATGTCAGTAACATCGCATCCCAGACGCCGCAGGGCATAGCAACACGCGCGCGCACAGCTGCCGTACCAGTTCTCCCCGAGAAACAGAATACGAATGCTCATGCCGACCGGCGAGCCGCCTCACCATGGGCTTTGTTGGCCACGGCAAGTAAGTTCTGGGTGAGGATCAGGCCCGCACCGGAATCGCCGGTTTCGGCCATGTGAGCAAGGCGGAAGATGCTGCGCAAGCCCGTCCACAGAACGCGGCGAATAAGGCTCTTGACACCGTGACCTACGGGAAGGTCTTCGCTGAAATTGATGGAACTGAAACCACAGGCGCACGTGAGCGGGCGCAGACCTTCGCGGGTGAACGCCATCTCGTGGGTGAAGTCACTCCAGAATATTCGCGAGCCGAAGATACCTTCAGCGTTGGGGACGTGCACGATCAGTTTGCCGCCCGGGCGAAGCACACGGTAAGCGTGGTCCATGATCTCGAGGACCTCATCCTTGCGGAAATGCTCGATCACGTCGAACGCGACCACGACGTCGAACATTTCACTAGCGCTGTCGCGCAGAAAAGGGATGAGATCGCCGGACACGACCGAGCGCACGCCCAACTGCCGCGCAAACTCGACCTGGTCAGGCGAAGTTTCCACACCAAGGGTGTTCAGATAGCCGGCTTCCTGCAGCAAAAGCAATAAGGCACCCGATCCGCAACCCAGATCAACGATGCTGCAGTTGCGATCTGCTGGGAAAAATTTCGCAACGGTGCGCGCCAGATAAGGCTTCGCGAATGCAAGGTCGCGCCTGACCTGTTCGAGATCGGTACGTTGTTTCAATTGGGCGTAGCGGCTGTAAAACCTGGGCCGGTACGCAGTACTTGCGGGCGGCATTGCCGGCGCACTCATCTCAAGCTTGACGGGCATAATCAGTCATGGTGACGCGGTGGTCAGAGCTGCAGAGAATGTCTTCCAGCCGGTCTCGGAAACGGTTGAGGGAAAAATTTTCTTCGAGGCGGGCTCTTCCATTAGCTCCCATAGTTCTGCGCAGCATGGGGTCCTTGAGCAGGCGCAGTATAGCTTCGGGAACCTGAGTAGCAAGTTTCGAGGGGTCCACAAGCACGCCAGTGTCGGCGTCGCGAATGACTTCGGGAACTCCGCCGGCTCGGGCCCCAATGCAAGCTTTGCCGTGGTGCATTGCCTCGAGAAAGACGATACCAAAGCCCTCTTTCGTGCTGGGGAGCACAAAAAGATCGCAGTTCTCGTAGTAAGACGGCAAGAGCTCATCCGAAACTGCGCCCCGCAGAAAAACTTTGTCCGCCAGCCCCATGTCGCGCGCAAGCTCCTCGAAGGTCGTGCGCTCAGCGCCATCACCTACAATGACGTAAAAAGCATCGGGAACCTGCGCCAAGACCTCGGGCATCGATTCGATCACCGACCGAATGTTCTTATACTTCTCTGATGACGCGAGTCTTGAAACTGACAATAGCATAGGGCCTTGCGGCAGACCCAGAGCACTCCTGTCGAGTTTGGTGCGTGGAGAGGGCGCCAGTGGATCAAGGGTGGTGGGAAAAATGCAGAAGAGGTCTTCCGTCAAGGAATTGTGAAGCATCATTTGTCGCTGAGTGTACTCGCTGATAGACAGAATACGATCCATGCGGCTTACGCCCCAGCTTCTCAGCCACGCCAACCTTCTCCAAACTTCGATCCCGTACACGATTGAACACTTGAACGAACTATTCATAAATAGCGCGAGGGATGCCAGATTTACGTGGCCGATGATTGCTATATCCGCGTCCTGTCCGGCGCGAATGGCTGAGAAGAAGAATTGCATCCGGCTGCCTGCGAATCCCCGGACCTTGACACTCTGCGACCGCACGTAGCGGTCAGCTCCTGGCAGATCCTCGCGATCCAGCAGCGAGAGCACCTGAACACTCCAATTGTGTTGCGGAGCGAGTTGGTCAAGCGCGCCGATCAACGAACGGTTGAATGTTTCAATCCCTCCAATGCCGCCGAACGCACTGGTCACTAACACGACGATGTTACTGTTGCCATGGCTTGCCATCAAAAGGTCATCAGGGTGTGATGTAGCTCACATTACAGGAAAAAGATTCACAATCACAGATGCGTGCAACGAAATATAAGAGTTGGTTCATCCACTGTCAAAAAAAATCGGCGCTTCGCCGAACGATGCTAGAATTCGCATACTTTCGCAAAGCGAAACTCTTTTGTTTTCATTTGAGCGAGAACCGCGGGGGCGGACGATTGAATGCACTCAGGCATTGTTATTCAAAACAGCCGCAATACCTCGAACGGGCAGCGGACATTTGAGCTCGTCGAATCGCAAAGTCCACAGACATATTCTCCCGATTACGCGTATCGGCCCGCAGAGCAGCATCCGCTCCTGAGCTATTGGCGCGTTCTGAAGAAGCGCAAGTGGACCGTTGT
>JAOAPL010000272.1 GCA_025462925.1 Acidobacteriaceae bacterium | reverse complement strand
AGCATGCTCTTCAGATGCGAGTCGCCGTTGTCCTCACCCGTCTGATGATGGCGATAGTCTTGCTTGAACGGAGCAAGATGTTCCAGCCACTTGTCGATGTCCTCGATCAATCCTGATTCATTGTCATTCACGTAAACGCCGGCGGTGACGTGCATGGCGCAGACGAGGATGATGCCTTCGCGGATCCCGCTCTTCTTCAACGCCGCCTCAACCTGAGGGGTGATGTGAACGTACTCGCGATGCTTCTTGGTGTTGATCGTGAGGTATTCAGTGTGGAAGTTCATTTCGTCCTCTGACGAGCATCAAACTAAATACGATGCCGAAGCAAATTCACACGGCAGAAGAGTTTATACCAGCCAAATCTACGCTGGATTCGTTGCGCAAAAGCGCCGCACACTGTACTGCGTGCGACCTATACAAGCGCGGAACGCAAATCGTCTTCGGCGAGGGCAGCGCAAGAGCGCGAGTGATCCTGGTGGGCGAGCAGCCGGGCGACAAAGAAGATTTGATGGGACGTCCGTTCGTGGGGCCAGCGGGAAAGTTATTGGACCGAGCGTTGGAGATTGCGGGGATTGAGCGTGATGAAACCTATGTCACCAACATCGTGAAGCATTTCAAGTGGGAGCCGAGAGGTAAGCGCCGAATCCACAAGAAACCGAACTCATTAGAAATTGCCGCATGCAGGCCTTGGTTCGAGGCTGAAGTGCGAGTTATCAGGCCGCAAGTGGTGATCTGTCTGGGTGCTACCGCAGCCCAGGCGATCATCGGCAGAAACTTTAAGGTAACGCAGCAGCGCGGGAAACTGATATTCGACCTGCAGATTGCGTCTGCGGTGATGGCGACTGTACATCCCTCGTCGATATTGCGCGCGCCGGATGAGGAAGCGCGACGTGACGAGATGACAAGCTTCGTTGACGATTTAAAGATCGCAGCGGCCTACATCCATAAACACGTGCGCATAGCGGCATAGCGGTTCCAGTCCTGCTAGCAGTCACCGCTCTTCTTCGGTGCGTGGTATGGTTAGCGAATGTTCGAGAGCTTTTCAATTCGGGCCCGACATGTGGTATTCGCCGCACGCGCAAAAGGAGGAGAGCGTGGGACAGATGCTTTGGGTGTCGGTGATCTGGTGATTGGCATACTCCTAGAAGATCAAAATAGGATGGGCACTGTTCTATCGGGAGTTTTTGGAGCAGAGGGCGGCGAAGACTCCGTGCAGATGTTTGAACCGCATGCTGCATTCTTCACTGCGGAATCAGCTTCTGATCTGTTGGTAGGAATTGAAGGACTTCTTTCGCACTCGAGTCCAATCCCACCTTCGGAGGACATGTCGGTTTCGACCGATCTCTCCCGCGTCTTCGAATTGACCGAGAAACTGCGGAACGATTTGCATCACAGTCAAGTTCAACCGCTGCACCTTCTTGCCGCCATTCTTGAGGACAATTCGAATCAATTTGCCGATCTTTTCGGACGAGCCGGAATTACGAAAGATGCAGTTTTTGCTGCACTCAAGGGCAAACCTCAATAATTATTGCCGGCCCTAAAACAATTTCAGTTGTTCGCCGGAAGGTTGCGATTGCTGCCGATTTGCCTCGCGTCTGCGCAGTTGCTCTTCGCCGTCAGGCAATCCGTATTTGCGGGCGAACTTGTTCATCAACTCTGCTATGCGCTTCCGATATGTCGGCGAGACGTATGCATTATGTTTGTATCTGGTCTGGTAGCTCGCGAGGAGCTCAGGAAAGTGCTCTTCCACAAATGGCAGAAACATTTTGGCCGCGCAAGACTTCAGGAACAGCGGATTGGCATAGACGTATTCCGCATTTGCCTCAGCCGCGGCTTTGACCAGCAATTCCAGATCGGCGGGATTGTCCGTGATTCCGGGCAAGACCGGGGCGCAGATCACGGCGGCATTGACTCCGCTCTCATTCAATCTACGAACGGCTTCGAGTCGCAAATCAGGTCGCGGTGCGCGCGGCTCAAGCTTTCGCGCCAACTCGGCGTTGGTAGTCGTGACCGTCAGATGGATCGTAAGTTGATTGTGCTCGGAGATTCTTTGCAGCACGTCGATATCGCGCAACACGAGTTGTGATTTCGTTACCACGCCGATGGCAAGACCGCGATGCATTGCCAGTTCTTCCATGATGGCGCGCGTAATCTCGTATCGTCTTTCCGCGGGTTGATAGGGATCAGTAGCGGTGCCAATCGCGATGTCCTGTCCCGGTTTTACTTTCTTTAAGTCGCGGCGCAATAGCCATGCGCTTTGCTGCTTGGCGTAGATCTTGCGCTCAAAATCGACGCCGTCGCGCATCTCCATGAATTCGTGCGTGTAGCGCGCGTAACAATACTTGCACGCAAACTCGCATCCGCGGTAAGGATTGATTGTCCAGGTGAACGGCATTCGCGGGGCAGTGCATTTGTTGAGAAGGGACTTGGTCGGTAACGTGAAGTATTCGACGTTGTGTCCCTCTTCGATGGACTCTCCCAAGGAAGCGAGGCGGGCGATTCCAACGAGACGGTTCTCTTGTTCGGACGCGAACGGGAAAATGGAAGCAGCGGAGGCCATATTGTTTCGCTTTTATTTCGCCTAACTAAAGCGTAAACATCGGCCGGGAGAAGGTCAAGTTCATTATCGTTATGAACTTAAAGTTTTACGTTAGCTCTGCGTTGCTAGAGCATGAAAAACCATGTCGGAACGTCCTCCTCGGCCGCTCGCTATGGATGGCTAGCGGCCGAGGCTTTATTGCCTACCTGCGCGAGCAAGGCCTGGTCCTGTTGTTGCAAAGTTGGAGGAAGCTTGGCATAGGACAACTTTTCCGCCTCGTCCTGGCCTTGCGCCACGATGTACTCAACGAAGCTCTTGACCACTTGTGTTTTGACTGGACCCTTACCCTGTTTGGGAATGATCAGATACGTGAGGCCGGCAACGGGATATGCGTCTTTTGCGGTTTCTGGCGGGTCAACGATAGCCGCTCGAACATCTTTGCTCAGCTCATCGCGGAACGCATCGATGGCCGCAGTGGTGCTGGCAGCGTTTGGTTCGATCCAGCTTCCAGCACGGTTGCGAACCAGCGCCACTGGCAGATTGTTCTGCTTGGCATATGTCAGTTCGACGTAGCCAATGCCGCCGGGTGTCTGTTTGACGATACCACTCACACCCTCACTGCCTTTGCCTCCCAGCCCCGTAGGCCAATTTACAGAGATTCCTTTGCCCACCCGCTTATCCCACTCCGGGCTGACTTTCGATAGGTAAGTCGTGAAGATGTTGGTAGTACCGCTACCGTCGGAGCGGTGAGCCACAACTATTTCGTGATTGGGAATGGCCACACCGGGATTCTCCTTCATGATTTGGGGATCCTGCCAACTCTTGATCTTTCCCAGATAGATTGCCGACAGGGTGTCTCCGGAAAGCTTCAGCGGGGTCTTCAGATCGGGCAGGTTGTAGGTGACGCACACGGGCCCGGCGCTCTCCGGAAGTTGAACCACTGCGGGCATATCCTTTAGCTGCTGGTCATCCAGTGCTGCGTCGGATGCGCCAAAGTCGACCAGTTCTTTCTTAAGTTGCTGAATGCCCCCGCCACTGCCGATGGATTGGTAATTGATCTTTACGCCGGGATGGCTGCTTTGGAAACCTTCGATCCAGCGCGTCATTGCAGGGTAGATGAACGTGCTGCCCGCACCAATGATTTGGCTGGATTCCTGAACAGCGCCGGACTTCTGTCCTGAGTTGCAGGAGACTGCTACAAGAGCAACCATGAATACCGTCGCAATCACCAGTGACTTGGAAGCGCGGAACATATTAGTTCCTCCATCGCCACAAAGATGTGAGATTTTCCCTGCTGGTTTCCTAGACGGCGCTCTCAGGATTGTGAAAAGAAATTTACAAAATCGAGGTTAAACGTCTGTGGTGCAACTGCATCGGTAGGCCGTGCTTCGGGCGAAGCGTCAGCGCAGCCTGCATTTCGATTCTCTCGTTGGAAACTCGCGTGAGTTTCCACTGCTGGGCGATGGTGGCAAGCAGCAGCACGCCTTCCATCCACGCAAACGATTCGCCGATACATTGGCGCGGGCCGCCGCCGAACGGAAAATAGGAAAACTTTGGTCGTGCGGCTTTGGCCTCCGGAGTCCAGCGATTCGGATCGAACTTCTGTGGTTCTGGATAGTAACGCGCATCATGATGCATCACCCACTGGCTGCAGACCACCATATTGCCTTCGCGCGCCCAGCATGGGCCGAACTGATGGTCTTTGATCGTGCGGCGTCCGATGCCCCACGCCGGCGGATACATGCGCATCGATTCCGCGAAGACCATCTCCGTGTACTTGAGATTGGGGAGGTCGGAAAAGTTGGGGAGACGACCGGCTAAAACGGAATCGAGTTCTTGATGCAGGCGCGTTTCGGCGTCGGGATTTTGCGCGAGTAGCATCCATGTCCATGTGAGCGCGTTGGCGGTAGTCTCATGTCCGGCGAGGATGATGGTGAGAGACTCATCGCGGAGTTGGACGTCGCTCATTCCGCTGCCGTCGCCCTCTTCGTCTTGCGCCATCAGCAGCATGGAAAGCAAGTCGCCGCGGTCGGGATTGGCGCTAGCGCGGCGTTCGCGGATAAGTCGATAGACAATCTCGTCCAGCCGGGCGCGAGCGCGCTGAAGGCGCATCATCGGCGGAATAGGAAGACGCTCAAGGTACTCGGAGAAGGGCAGGAACATGATCCCGAAGAGATCCATGAAGGTTTTGAGTGATTCGCCAATGTCGCGGCCGTCGGATTCGATGTCGGCATCGAAGAGCGTCTTGCCCACAATCGCGAGCGTAAGCTGCATCATCTCTTCGTGCACATCGAGAGTCTGACCATCGGCCCAGCGCGTCCGCATGCGATCGGCATAACGGACCATGGCGTCGGCGTAATTCGCGATTCGCTGCCGATGGAATGCGGGCTGCGCCAGACGGCGCTGTCGAAGATGGAAGTCGCCTTCGCTGGTCAGCAGTCCTTCACCGAGGACGCGCTTGCTCCGCTTGAGCACCATGCCCTTTTCGAATTTATTGTTATTGGTGACCAGCAGGTCCTTGATGTAATCAGGATTGTTGATGAAAACCACCCAGCGCGGTCCCATTTGATAGCGCACCACATCGCCGTACTCTTGCGACAAGGTCGTCAAGAACGTCAGTGGATCTCGACGAAATGCGAAGAGGTCGCTGAATCCGCGCTGACGCTTTGGTGCGATAGTTGGGCTGGCTGTCATGCTCTATCGTGAACCGATTTCAACTGCTTCCTGCGACAGCTCTGCTTCGGCTTCAACCGGCCCGCGCGATGCTGGAATGATCGTAAGCGCGCTGGC
>JAOAPL010000259.1 GCA_025462925.1 Acidobacteriaceae bacterium | reverse complement strand
TCACTACGAATCGCCGGTCGATGGCCGTAGTCTGGGGCGTATCCCGATGATTGGCATCGAGACGGCACGGCGCGCAGTGAAGTTCGCGAAGTTTGAAGCAGCGGGTTGGAGTTCGGTCGATCTCGGTGAGCGTCGGCGACGCGTTCTGGCTTGCTGCGACGCGCTTCGCGAGCATCGCGAACTGATTGCGTTGCTGCTCATCTGGGAGATCGGCAAGCCATACGCGCAAGCGTTAACCGATATCGACCGCTGCATCAGCGGCGTGGAGTGGTACGTCGATAACATCGAAGGCATGGTGCGGGGGCGTAAACCGCTGGGATTGATATCGAACATTGCATCCTGGAATTATCCGATGTCGGTGCTGATGCATGCGGTGCTGGTGCAAGTGCTGGCGGGAAATTCGACGATCTCCAAGTCGCCTTCCGATGGCGGTCTGTATTCGCTGACGTTGGCGCATGCCATTGCGAGCAGATGTGGACTGCCGGTCTCACTGGTCAGCGGTTCAGGCGGACAGTTGAGTGAGGCACTGGTGCGAAACGAGTACGTGGATTGCATGGCCTTTTTTGGCGGGAATACCAATGGCGGCGCGATTGCCGCTTCGCTGTACGACAAGCACAAGCGCTACATGCTGGAGATGGAAGGCATCAACGCTTATGGCGTCTGGCAGTTTTCAGATTGGACAAATCTTGCGCAGCAGATCCGCAAAGGTTTCGATTACGGCAAGCAGCGCTGCACGGCGTACGTGCGCTACGTTGTCCAACGAGAACTCTTTCCCAAATTTCTCGAGATGTATTTGCCGGTCTTGCGTGCAGTGCGTTTCGGCAATCCGGTGATGGTGGAGAGCGAAAGCGACCCTTTGCCCAAGCTCGATTTTGGCCCGCTGATCAACAACAAGAAAGTTGAAGAGTTGCGCGTCCTTTATACGGAGGCTTTAGGTAAAGGCGCTATAAGCGTTTTTGAAGGTAATTTGCAGGATAGCGCTGTACTGCCGAACCAAGATACCTCTGCTTATTTTGGCCCCGCTGCGCTGTTGAATATTCCGCGAAACGCACGGCTATACCACAACGAGCCGTTCGGGCCGATCGATACGGTGCTAGTTGTAGACCACCTGGAAGAAATGATCTCGGAGATGAATATTTCGAATGGATCGCTGGTGTCATCGATCGCAACCGATAATCCTCAAATTGCAGAATATGTTGCCCAGGAACTGCGCGCGTTCAAGGTTGGAGTGAACACGATGCGCTCACGTGGAGACCGGGAAGAGGTGTTCGGCGGGGTGGGACAATCCTGGAAGGGGTGCTTCGTTGGCGGACGCTACCTGGTTCTCGCAGTAACGCAGGGCCCGGCAAATGAGAAGCTGTACGGGAATTTTCCTGATTATGTGCAGTTGCCGGATGAAGTGTCGCCGAAGCCGGTGGAGCGCATGGCGGCGTGAGCCTCCAAAGGCAAAAGCTTGCCACGGATCTCACGGATGAGTTCGGTTTGTGTTCCGTTCTGCATTTTAGTTAGGCGCGAGCCTCAAACCTGAAAACACGAAGGGCACAAAGGTTTCACAAAGGGCACGAAGGTTTTTGGGAAAAAGCAAAAGCTTGCCACGGATTTCACGGATCAGTTCGGTTTGTGTTCCGTTCTGCATTTAGTTAGGCGCGAGCCTCAAACCTGAAAACACGAAGGGCACGAAGGCTTCACAAAGGGCACGACGAAATCAGGGTGGAGGAGTGGTTAGAGGACGGCTGGAGTTGTTGCTGGATGACTCGATCGTTTCTACTTGCGGACCTCAGGGGCTAAAGCCCCCCAACAATATGGGCGCGTCAATGCAGGCCTAAAGGCCTGCGCCACCCGGAGCGTGCCATTCAGCCTCAAACCTGAAAACACAGAGGGCACGAAGGCTTCACAAAGGGCACGACGTTTCTTGGGAAAAGCAAAAGCTTGCCACGGATTTCACGGATCGTACGGATTTGCACGGATCAGGCGGGAAGCAATCTGACCGATCCTGGCGCTGCAATCATCGGGGCTAATGCCCACCCGCGAGTCAATGCAGGTTATCCCCACCTGTGACTTCGTCACAGATGGGGCACCCGGCGATCAACACAGCCGAGGGCGACTGTGCCACATGAACTCCAAGCTCGGAATGACAACAAGAATAACTCCAAGCTCGGAATGACAGCCCAAGATGCCAGCACTCGGGATTCTAACCAACCACCCGAAATTACTTTTTCAAGCCCGCGGTGAAGTTTGTGATGACTGTTACGGATTGGTTGACCTGTTGCGAAACGACATCGAGAAGAATCTTTTTGCCGTCGGGGGAGACGTCGTAGATGAACTGCTGAGTGGCCTGCGCTGTCGCCAGAGTTATAGCTGGGCCAAACTGCAATGCGCCGCTGGTTTCTTTGACGGAGACGGCGGACAAGACGCGGGTAATGTCGTTGGCGAAATAAAGTTCCTTGCCATCGCGGCTCCATTTCGGTTGAGAGCCCTCGGTCGTGGAAACCTGCCATTTGCCCTGGCCACCGTGGAACGGCACCACATAGATTTGCGAGGTGCCGGATTCAGTGGAGGCGTAAGCGAGCCAACGGCCATCGGGCGAGAGGCGTCCCTGGTGGGCAAACGCATTCGTCGGACGAGGCACAACCAGGAACGGTTTGCGCTCTCCTTCCAGAGGCAGGGCCCAAACCTCTAAGTCATTGCCCAGTGTGCCGCGCATATAGATCAGATACTTGCCATCCTGCGACCAATCTGTGGGTACGATCGGTTGTTGATCGTTGAGCAGGAGTTCTTCGGCGCCACTTCCGTCAGCGGGCTTGCGGCTGATCTGGGCCTGGCCGTTGCGGCTGGTATTGTAGGCGAGCCATTTGCCATCCGGCGACCACACTGGAAAACTGCTGGTAACCTGGCCGAAGGTAAGCCGGGTGCGAATGCCACGAGCCAGATCAAGCACCCAGACGTCGTTAGTGCCGGTGTCTATTTGGAGTGCGACGCGGTCTCCCTGCGGCGAAATGCGCCCCGATTGCAGGTTGGTGAGCTTGTCGGCAACCAACCCAAGCTGTTTCCCATTGCGGTCCATCCAGACTAATTTCCAATCGGCTGTTCCGCCGCTGCCAAAGACAAGCAGGCCATTGTTGGAAGCGGTCGCGTCCATGTGCCAGGTGCTGACGTCATCGACGACTCCGGCAGCGAGGGCTTGGGGCTCTCCGCTCAGGGTTCCTGAGGCAGGATCAAAGGGTTGTGCCATGAGCTGATCAACGCGAGCGAACAAAAGAAAAACGCTGCCGTATAACACATTGGATCCAGAGCGAAAGAGTTGGCGATTTTCGCGGCCATCAAGGGAAGCGTAGTACACCGCGTCATAGGCGGCGTGTGAAGGATCATGGTTGATGGCGAGATACAGAAAATGTTTGCCATCAGGAAGGAAGAACGGCCAGCGATGTGAGGTTTGCTGGGCCTTATCAAGTTGTGTGAGAGCAACCGGTTCTCCCCCGGTGGCAGAGACACGCATGAGCGAGGTCTGCGTACTAGGCGCGAAGATGATCACGCCATTAGGTCCCCACGAGCCTCCACGTCCGAACTGCGCATCGCAAATCACGACGGCGGAGCCGCCGCTCAGTTCGATGGTCTTCAACTTACCATCGGCGAAGAATCCGAGCGAGCGGCCGTCGGGAGACCAAAAGGGAAAGGTGGCGCCCTCGGAACCAGGAAGCATATGTGCTTCCAACGCATTCATTGGACGAACCCAGATCGCAGTCTTGGCGTCAACACCAATCGCAGTGAACGCAAGCGTTGATCCATCCGGCGAGAGCACGGGCGGTCCGGCAAAATCACCGACGAGGTTCAGCGTTACCTTCTCAGGAGGATCAACAACAGTGCGCACGGACAGCGCAGGCTGCGCGGGACGGTTGATGAAAAATCCAGCGGCGACGCCCAGCAAAATGGCAGCGATAACGGCTGCGATCCAAGCGTAACGCTGGCGGGTGGGCGAGGTAGATTCACTCGCGGGAGCGAGGGCTGGAGCTGACCGCCCCGAGGCGATCCATTTCAGTTCGAGTTTTATGTCATGCGCCGCGAGATAGCGATCTTCGGGATCTTTCTGCAAGCACGTAATGATCACGTGCTCAAGAGCGGGTGGAATCAGGAGATTGCTTGCGCTGATGGGATCGGGATCTTTTTCGAGGATCGCTGAAGCCAACGAGATCTGACTCTTGCCGGCAAAGGGCCGCTTGCCTGTGACCATCTCGTACAGCACGGCGCCGAAAGCGAAAATGTCAGAGCGGGCGCCCGCTTCTTTTCCTTCAATCTGCTCCGGAGACATGTACTGAATGGTGCCGACGATGCTGCCCGCTGAAGTCAGCGGGCTTAGCGGACTGGGGCCACTTAATGTAGCTGCCGCGGTGAACGAAGGTGCGGTTCCTGATGCAACGCCCGTGCTTTGCAATGCCAGTGGTTTGGCCAATCCAAAATCCATCAGCTTGGCGCCACCGTGCGTAAGCATGATGTTGCCCGGCTTCAGGTCACGGTGGACGATACCCTGGTGGTGCGCCACCGACAGCGCTTCGGCGATCGCGATGCCAATTTTCAGAAGTTCATTCAGCGGCATCGGTCCTTTGCGAAGCCGATCGGCGAGAGTCTCACCTTCGAGAAACTCCATTACCAAAAAATCGGTGCCGTTGTGCGAGCCGATGTCATAAAGATGGCAGATGTGGGGATGGTTCAGCGAGGATATAGTCCTCGCCTCGCGCTCCATGCGTTGTTTCAATTCCGGCGATGAAGAGAGATGCGAAGCGAGAACCTTGATCGCGACCGTGCGATCCAGGCGGGTATCCATGGCACGGTACACCTCGCCCATGCCGCCAGCGCCCAGTGCGGACTGGATCTCATAGGGGCCGAACTTCGTGCCAGAGGTGACGGTCATCGGTGCGCGTAATTATAGCCCTGCGCATGCTTGAAACTACTTCTGGATGATTATGGTGGGATCGTTTGTCCCGCCGGGGCCGACCACGTCGTACTTGTACGATTTTTCCGCGGCATTGGCGCTGGGCGTTCCGCTTCCGACACTTCCTCCTGCGGGGACATCGAAGGTGCTCTTCGAGAATGGGCAGTCGCCGCGGAAGACTATCCGAAAGGAGTCGCCTGTGCCCGAATCCCATACGGCTTCTTCATTACCGTTCTTGAGGGGCTGGTTGTCATGATCGACGTGTCCGTTGTTGGTGGTGATGCGAATGTGCTTCTGGTTCATTTTCGTTCTCCTTGTCGCCCCTACGGGGCTCGAAATTTTATTTGCCTTCGAACTATAAATATGGCGCGCCTCTGGCGCGCTGCGAACCGCAGGGGCTAAAGCCCCCAATGATTTCATCTGTACGGCACGGCTAAAGCCGTGCCCCGATACATTCACCTCAGGGGCTAAAGCCCCCGTCGTGAAAGACGTCTCAATGCAGGCCTGAAGGCCTGCGCCACCCGAGCGCGCCAATTCCCTCAAGACGGCGACCCTGGGCTTTGACCTCATCGAAATTAGTCTCCTCATTTTTTTGCGACGTAGGTCTGTCGCACCAAGTCTTTGAGTCGGGGATTTGCGCCGAAGCGGTCGAGGCTGGGGCTGTCCACGATGCGATTGGGATTTAGGCCCGCGGCCATCGCTTGCTCGAGAAAGTGAATCGTCTGGTCGTCATCGCGAAATTGAGCGAAGGCCAGCGCGGCAGTGAGCAGGATTTCCGGATCGTTGGGTGCGAGCGCGACACCTTGACCGGTGAGTCGCGTGGCCTTAGTGCGATCGCCGACCATTGCGTAGTAAACGGCGAGAGTGGTGAGCATTCCGGAGTCGCGCGGATTGCTGGCGACGGCCTGCTCGGCGAGCGGGATCGCCTGCTTGTAGGTGGCGATCGATTGCTGGCGCCTGCCGGGAATCCAGTAATAGGCTTCAGCCAAATTACCGATGACGGCGAAGTTTTTGCTGTCGAGCCGAAGCGCCTGTTCATAGGTGCGGGCGGCGTCAGGGAAGCGTCGCTGATAGAAATAGGCAGCACCCAAGTTGCTGAGCCCTGCGGCCGTGGGCCGGATGGCGACGGAGCGTTCGAGGATGGGGATCGAGTCGGAGTAGCGTCCCCAGGCGAGATAGGTAGCGCCGAGATTGCTGTGTCCGCGGAAGCTGTCGGGGGCGAGCGCGACGACCTGTTTGAACATT
Source organism: Acidobacteriaceae bacterium (assembly GCA_025462925.1). Taxonomy (GTDB): domain Bacteria; phylum Acidobacteriota; class Terriglobia; order Terriglobales; family Acidobacteriaceae; genus JAICLA01. Next base: position 9,995 of record JAOAPL010000259.1, on the reverse strand, counting down.
TCAACTGCATCTGTATATCGGCCGCGGCCGGCGTAGAAACTGCCGAGCCAGTTATACCCGGCCCAATAGTGCGGTCGGAGGCTGATGGCGCGACGGTAGGTGGATTCCGCGTCGTCGAAATTCTGGAGGTGTTCGTAAGCGAAGGCGAGGCCGCGATAGGAGTCGTCGCTGGTGGGATCGAGTTGCAGAGCGCGCTGGAATTGCCGCGCAGCTTTTTCATAGTTGCCGGTTTCGTTGTAGACCAGCCCGAGGCAAGTGCTTCCGTTCGCAAGATTCGGCGCCAAGGTGTTCGCGCGTTCGCAGGCGGTGGTTGATTTGCCCAGCCAATCGCTGTCGTGCGTGTGCTCGTACTTGTGCCAGAAGCTCTCGCCTAATCCGGCGTAGGCGAGAGCGTAATTAGGATCGTGATCGAGAGCGCGATTGAAGACAGCGATCGCACTGTCGATGTTCTCCGGCCTCTCATAATCCTGAAGATAGCCGCGGCCGCGGAGATAAAAGTCGTAAGCGGCGGGCTGAGTGGTGGTGCGCGCGGTCATCAAGGCGCGGTCCTGCGCCGCGAGTTCAACGTCGAGCAACTTGAGGACGCTGTCCACGACACGATCTTCGAGGGAAAAAGGATCATTCACCTCAGCGGTGATGGTGCCGGCGCGGAGTTGCCGTCGAGTATGCGCGTCGATGAGACTGAAGTTCACGCGCATCCTTTCGCCGGACTGCTGGAGATTGCCTTCGACCACCAGACCGGCACCGAGATTGGCGTTGGCCTGGTCAACGGTGTTTACGGATTGTGCGCGGATCTCACTGGCGGGAACCACTTGGAGCGGATATCGATCAGTGAGCTGAGTGAGCTTCACTGTGAGATTTTCAGCGAGGCCGCGGCTCAGCGCAGCGGTGCTGGCATCGCCATTTGCGGAAGTGAACGAGAGGACTGCAACTTGCGTCGCAGTTGGCGAGGCGGCAGTTCTGGGCGCGGATATGAGTCGTTTGAGCGATGGAGCGAAGGCAAGCAGCGCTGTGATGAGGAGGAAAGCGAGCGCGACCAGAGCCGGCGCTCTCCACCTTCGCGAGGAGTGTCGCGATAGGGGAATGCCAGGCGGCGCTGCTCCGCCTTGCACCAGGCGAATGTCATGGAGCAACTCCGGGACGCTGGAATAGCGATGTTCAGGGCGCTTTTCCAACATCTTGAAGATGATTCCTTCGAGAGCAGCCGGCACATTCGCATTGAAGCGATGCAGTGCGGGCGGCGTCTCCTTGAGAACGCGTTCGCTGGTGCCGATGAAAGTGTCGGTGCGGAATGGATGATGTCCGGCGAGTGCTTCGTAGAAGACGACACCCAGAGAAAAGATATCGGAGCGCTGGTCGACTGGTCTCTCCAGTAAGACTTCGGGGGACATGTACGCGGGCGTACCGCTAATACCGGTGCCACTGTCGGCAACCGTCTCCTGCGATCCCATAAAGGAGATTTGTTTTGCTAAACCGAAATCGAGAAGTTTTACTCGTCCATCGGGGCCGACCATGATGTTTTCGGGCTTGATGTCGCAATGGAGAATGCCGCGTTCATGCGCGGCGGCGAGTCCTTTCAAACATTGGACCGCGATGTCAAAAAAGTCTTCGATGGAAAGAGGAGATTCGAAACGCTGTCGGAGGTTGTGTCCTTCAACAAACTCCATCACCAAAAACGCTTCGCCATCGTGCTGAAGCACGTCATGCACAGTGGCAAGATTTTCGTTGATGACCCGGGAAGCGCGCTCGGCTTCCTTGAGAAATCGCTGGCGGTAAAGCGGGTCAGCCCCAAATTGCGGGGAGATGCGCTTCAAAGCGACAAAACGTTTCAGAATGGTGTCCTGCGCGCAATAGACTTCGCCCATCGCGCCCTTGCCAAGGCGCTCGCGAATGATAAAGCGTCCAACTGTTGATCCGATGAGATCGTGAGCCGAGGAAACGCGTTGAGGCTGCGATTGCAGCATAGGGGGCGGAATCCAACACCGCGAAGTTTACTACTTAAGCAACACGGAAAATGGAAAAGTTGAGGTGGCGCAAGTTGGCGTGTGAGAGCTGTAGTCAGTAGCTAGTAGTCAGTAGGTAGGAAAATCAAAGGCAAAGGCTTACCACGGATTTCACGGATCGGACGGATTTGCACGGATCAGGCGGATTAAGAGCTTGGTACCGATTGCAGATGAACGCATCAAGCGCGCGTGCGGTAGTTGGCTGCTGGTAGCTGGTTAGCGGATATAATTCCAGCCGCATGTCATTGGCATCGGGAACAAAGCTAGGGCCGTATCAGGTTGTCGCTGCCGTGGGCGCGGGCGGCATGGGAGAGGTCTATCGCGCGAAGGACACGAGGTTGGGGCGCGACGTTGCCGTCAAGGTTGTTACGGCCGCGTTCGCGAGCGATCCGGAGCGGTTGCGACGATTTGAACAAGAAGCCCGAGCGGTGGCTACGCTCAATCATCCCAACATCCTTTCTATATACGACCTGGGAACGCAGGACGGGATTTCATATCTCGTGACTGAGTTGCTGGACGGGCAATCGCTACGGCAGCGACTGGAGCAAGGTCCTATTCCGCAGCGCAAAGCGATCGAGTATGCGTTGGGGATCGCGAACGGTCTGGCGACGGCGCATGAGCACGGGATTGTGCATCGCGATCTGAAGCCGGAAAACCTCTTCATCAACACCAATTCAGACAATCAGATCAAGATTCTCGACTTCGGACTAGCGAAGGTAAAGGCTGCGGCGTCGAGCGATAGCGCGGCGACGTTTACGCCGTCGATGGCGGAGGTGGGCACGTCGGCGGGAACGGTGATGGGCAGCGTGGGGTATATGTCGCCGGAGCAGGTGAGGGGCGAGAAGGTGGACCATCGCTCTGACATCTTCAGCTTCGGCGCGGTGCTGTACGAGATGCTGACCGGCAATCGAGCGTTCCAGCGCGACACTGGCGCGGAGACGATGACGGCGATCTTGAAAGATGATCCGCCAGAGATGGTGGTGGGGAGTTCGTCGGCGATGATATCGCCGGGATTGCAGCGGATCGTGAATCATTGCCTGGAGAAGAATCCAGCGGAACGATTCCAGTCGGCGAGAGATTTGGGATTCGCGTTGCAGGCATTGTCGGGATCGGATGTGTCGGGGAGCCGGATCCCACCTGTGACTTCGTCACAGGTGGGGCACCCGAGAGTTTGGTTGGTCGCGGCGGCAGTGGTTTTGCTTCTGTTCGCAGCGGGGGCGTGGTTGCGTCCGAAGCCGAGCGCGGAAGAGATGCATTTCTCGGTGAGCTTGCCTATGGCGGCGCGGGACATTGCACTGGCGCCAAACGGACGCACACTGGCGTTTGTGGCACAAGATGAAAAGACGGGACGCAGCATGCTTAATGTGCATGCGATCGGGTCGCAGAAAGTCGATCAGCTTGCCGGGACGGAAGGAGCTAGTTATCCGTTCTGGTCACCGGACGGCAAACAAATCGCATTCTTTGCGAACGGCAAGTTGATGAAGATAGCGCCAGAGGGAGGCACTGCGCGCACGATAGCCGTGGCGCGCTCGGGTCGCGGGGGAAGTTGGGGCAGTGCCGGATATATTTTGTTTGCGCCGGAGGCTGCAGGCGGCTTGTATAAGGTGCGTCCGGAAGGAGGAACTCCAGATCTGGTCACGCATATCAGAACGGGCGAAGACTATACGCATCGCTGGCCGTATTTTCTTCCGGATGGAAAGCACTTCATATTTTTTATTCCTGACCTGAGTGTGGTGGGAGAAGGCATAGGTGCGCTGAACCTGGGCTCATTGGATTCGCCTGAATATCACCGATTGGAGACTGTGGACTCTAACGCCAGCTATCTTCCAGCCGGATACATTCTTTACGCGCGAGGAAACAAGCTAATGGTGCAGCCCTTTGACGCCAAAGCAGGAAAGACGACTGGCCAACCGGCGATGTTGACGCAGAACCTGCAAGTGGTGGCGACGGTCTTTCGCGCGGAACTCACGGCTGCGGAGAACGGAACAGCGATGTTCAGTACCGGAGATTCATGGCAGCAGTCGCAATTGACATGGTTTGATCGTAGCGGCAAGGTGACCGGAACGGTGGGAGAGTCGATGTACCAGAATAATCCCAGCATCTCACCTAGCGGGGATCGCGTTGCGGTGGATGCAATCGATCCATCCACTTTCAATACGGACATCTATATGTACGAGATGAAGTCCGGGGTCCCTTCACGAATGACCTTCACGGCCGACGAAGATACCGCGCCAATCTGGAGCCGCGACGGCAAGAATCTCTATTTCGAGTGGCTAAGTCTTGCGAACCACCTCGGCCATATTTCGCCGAATGGCGGTGGCTCAAAGGAAGAGATTAGTCAATCTATAGGAAGGATGGACCCAACTTCGTTTTCGTCGGATGGAACAACACTGGTCTATACATTACGGAAAATCGGCAGCCGGGCGGCAATCTGGTCCATTCACCTAACAGACCGGAAAACGGCGGCGATCCTTGAAGGCAGGAATGACGTTAGCCAGGGGATGATATCGGCGGATGGACACTGGATGGCGTATGTGTCGAATGAGAGCGGGCGAAATGAGATTTATGTGACGTCGTACCCGGGAATGCAGGGGAAGTGGCAAGTTTCGCGCGACGGAGGTGAGGAGCCGCGATGGCGTGGCGATGGCAAAGAGATTTTTTTCTTGAACGCGAATACTTTGATGGCAGTGCCGGTCACTCTGAGCGAAAGCGTTAATTTCGGGGTTCCACAATCACTGTTCTCAACGCAGTTCCGCGAGCACATCTCGGTGTCCGACTTAAATTCCTACGACGTGAGTAAGGACGGACAAAGATTTCTGGTGAATCGGTACGTGAAGCCGAAACAGATTCCACCGATGGAGATCATTTTGAACTTTGATCCGAAGCAGTTGAAATGAAGTCAAAAGCTTGCCACGGATTACACGGATCTAACGGATTTGCACGGATCAGGCGAGGCATTGTGCGTGCGAAGTGCAAGTAGTTGGGCGCGCGAGCCTCAAACCGCAAAGCAAAGTCAACAGCTTGCCACGGATTTCACGGATGGAACGGATTTACACGGATCAAGCGAATACATAGATCCTTCGACTTCGCTCAGGATGACAACTCGAAATAGCTTACGGGTGCGATCAGAGTGTGTCCTGCTAAGAGCAACGGCAGAGGCATTGTCCCTCCACTTCGCTCCCACCCCTGCTGCGCTCTGGTCGAGATGACAGGGGTATAAGCACGCAGCCTGCAGAGTGCTAAGCGCGAGATCCTCACGCGCCAGAAACAAGGCGCTCAGGATGACAGTTTTAGATAGAGTATTCGTCTTCGGCTCAGTTGCAGATGAACCACGAAGCAAATCCCCTGAAACATTAATTCTTTTTCCCAAAGACTTGCTTCAACAATGACGTGGTTTGTGCGGCTGGGTTGGTGCGGATCTTTTTTTCTTCTTCGCCCAGCATGAAAAAGAGGCCGTCGAGACTCTTGCCAACAATATATTTGTCGAGATTGAAGCTGTCGGAATTCAGGAATGACAGCTGTGGGGACTGCTGCATCACTTTGGCGTACTGCCTGGTCACGCCGACGTTTTCTATCGACTTGTGAATGATGGGCGCAAATCCTGCCGCCAGGTCTTGCGAGGTTTGTTTCTTGAAGTACTCGGTAGCGGCGGTTTGATTGCCCGAGAGGATGGAGCGGGCGTCGTCGATGGTCATCTTGGTGACAGCGTTGATGAAAATCTGTTTAGCTTGAGGCGCGGCTTGTTCGGCGGCACGATTCATGCCTAAGACGAGGTCGTCGATCTGCCTGCCGCCACCCATCAGTCGGACTCCCTTTTCCACGGTGCGGAGCTTTTCCGGCATGAGTATCTTGATGGCGTCATTCCTGAAAAAGCCGTCGGGCTTTCCGGTGGCGGCGACCGCTTTACCGGTACTGACAGTGAGAGCTTCTTTGAGTCCGGCGGTGATCTTGTCATTGCCCAAGCTTTGGACACTGGTGCTGCCCGTAGCGGAAGTCGCTTTTTTCCAGAGTTGATCAGTGTTCGATTGGGCAACGGCGAAGGTGGACAAGAATGCCAGAACGATGATGCTCTTCATGGAATCTCCCGCGGGAATTGATCGTGCCGGGTAAGATACATCGGCGGCGGCTATTTGAAAGCACACGAAAGTTGCTGGACAAGTGTGCGCAACGTCAAAAGCAAATGCTTACCACGGATTTCACGGAGGGAACGGATTTGCACGGATCAGGCGGGAAGCGGTTCTGCTCTGCTATTAGTTAGTCGCGAGCCTCAAACCTGAAAACACAAAGGGCACGAAGAAAACAAAGTGCACGAAGGTATTAAAAGCGTGCCATGAAGTGCGGGTTCTAGCCGCGCTCGGTGTGTTGCTAAGCGCAAGATCCTTACGCGCCAGAAAAAAGGCGCTCAGGATGACAATTCGAAATAGTTTTGCAGAAGCTGCCCCCATCACGGCTCAGGCACTGGGGATCCCGGCCCTTTGCTAAGGATGACAATTCGAAATGTGAGTTCTTACTTCGTCTGGATTGCAGATGAACGAACGTCAGTAACCCTCACCACGGATTTCACGGATCGAACGGATTTACACGGTCAATAACCTAACGAAAGAACCTAACGAAAGTTGCTGGACAAGTGGAGCGAGAGAATTTAAGTTTGTTGAGTCACTGCGGTCACACAGCCCCAAAGAATTGATTCCCGAAAAACAAAATATACACACGACGCACTGGTTGGTGCGCCAGAAGATCCGGATGGTGAGCACTCTCGTCCACCCCATCCCGCTTCGCGCGCTGGGGACCCCGGTGCTGCTGTTCATTCTCCTGGTTCTGAGCACGCTTGCGGGTGCGCAGCAGAGCGATCTCCCACCTGTGGCTTCGCCACAGATGGGGCACCCTAGTCCGGCGCAAAAGATCGATGATTTGCGGCCGACGGTGCTGTTGGTGTCGATCGATGGATTCCGTCCTGATTATCTGGACAGGACACCGAGTCCCACTCTGCACAAGCTGGCGGCATCAGGCGTGCGCGGCAGCTTGATCCCTTGCTTTCCTTCCAAGACGTTTCCCAACCATTATTCGATCGTGACGGGTTTGTATCCTGCTGAGCACGGAATCGTTGCTAACACGTTTGAAGATGCACAGCTGGGCGTCTTCAAAGCTTCCGACCATGAACAGTTGATCAAAACCGGGTGGTGGGGCGGAGAGCCGATCTGGGTGAGCGCGGAAAAACAGGGGCTGCACACGGGTATCGAGTATTGGCCGGGAGCGGAGGCGGAGATTGAGGGAGTGCGTCCGAAGTACTGGGAGGCATACGACAAGAAAAAAAGTTCGCATGCGCGTGGGGAACAGATACTGAGCTGGCTGGATCTGCCGCAACAGGAGCGCCCGACATTTCTAAGCGTGTACTTTGATGTGGTGGACACGGCAGGCCATGAGTTTGGTCCGGATTCAGAGGACGTAAAGCAGGCGATCGCGAAAGTGGATGAGGCGATTGGGACGATGCTCGACGGGCTTGAAGAGCGCGGGATCGCCGACAAGATCAATCTGGTCATTGTGTCGGACCATGGCATGGCATCGATGTCGCGGGAGCGCGTGGTGATTCTGGACGATTACCTGGATCCAGAGAGCCTGGACTCTGTGGAGCAGGGCCCGGCAATGCTGTTCAAGATCAAGGATGGCAATCCGAAGCAGGTGCTGAAACAACTTGCCAAGGTGCCGCACTTGAAAATCTATGCGCGAGACAAGACACCTGCGCGATGGCATTATCGCGCGAACACCAGGATCACACCTTTTGTGGGAATGGTGGATGAAGGCTGGGCGGTGACGACGGGAAAATATTTGCAGGCGCACCCGAAGTATCCGGAGCGAGGCAATCATGGATTCGATAACGATTTGATGTCAATGCGCGCGATTTTTATCGCGCATGGGCCCGCTTTCAAGAAGGGCGCGGAATTGCCGGCGGTGAGCAACATCAATATATATAGCTTGATGTCTGAATTGTTGGCGTTGAAGCCGGCGAAGAATGAAGGCAATGCGCGGGTGTTTGCGGGTGGGATGAGTAATAAGGCTGCTGGAGTGGCGGCGAAGTAGTTAGTCGCGAGCCTCAAACCTGAAAGCACAAAGGGCACGAAGAAAACCAAAGAGCACGAAGGAATTCCGAGTGTGATTGTTGTTTGTCATAAATATTTTGGCGCGTACTGCGCTGAGCCTCAGCGGCTAACGCCGCGCTATTAGAAGATGGGAAATGCAGGGCTGAAGCCCTGCGCCACCCCGCCTCAGTTTCAAAATCAAAAACAAAAGCAAAGTCCAAGGCAAGGTCCCTCCGCTTCGCTGCGCTCCGGTCGGGATGACAGGGTTATGCAAGCCATTTGCAGAGTGCTAAGCGCAAGATCCTCACGCGCCAGAAGCAAGGCGCTCAGGATGACAATTCGAAATCGGAAGGGCTCCTTCGTTCAGATTGCAGATGAACTGGGAAAGCCCGTGCAGTGAGTGTGCCATCAGGGGGCTTCCTGCCGCGCTGGGGGTAGCCTACTTGAGGAATTCAGAAAATGTATTTCAAGTAGGCGTAAATAATTAGTGCAACTACGCACGCTGCGACGACCGCCCATGCAGCCTTGTCGTTGCGTTTTGCAACGACATCATCCGCCAATTATGACCAATGTTTGCCCGGCATCCAAAGCTGGGCGGCCAAGATAGCAACTAGGGCAACGACAACAACCAATACCTCGATCGCTAGTTGAAGCCAGTGCCAAATCGAATTCATAGTCGCTACAGCTTTGGGTGTTGCAGGTGGAAATCGGTGGCGTCTTGATATGCCTTGGCTACGGCCAGCAGTTTGGCTTCGCCGAATAAGTTGCCGACGAAGGTGATGCTGGTGGGAGTGCCGGGGCCACCGCCGTCTGTGATGAGATCTGAGACGGGCGCGTCCGCGGGGCGGAAGCCATTGGGCAAGATCACGGCTGGATGTCCGGTGAAGTTGGTCATGGTCAATTGTCCGCTGCTGGTGGGGGCGACGAATAGGTCGACCTGTTTGAAAAGCTCGGCGACCTGCTGCATGCCGAGTGTGCGGGCGCGATTGGCGTTCACGTATTCGACCGCGGGAATGAAGCGAGCTTTGCGGAACTGGTTGGGCCAATCACTCTGGAGTTGTCCGGTGAGGAGTTTGTCGCGTCCCGTGCGAGTGAGATCGTCAAAAGCAGCGGCTGCTTCAGCGCCGAGAATCGGAAGCATGGAGCCGAAGGGGAACTTGGGCAATTCAATGGAGATGAGCTTGATGCCAACCTTGTCGCGGAGAACGGCAAGCGATGCTTCATCGAACTTCTTCTGGATGACGCGATTGGCACGGTTGCGCTCGCGCGCGGCTTTCGCCTTTTCGTCGGCGGTGTCTTTATCCGCTGGGGGCGCGGCTGGCATCTCGCGCTCGAAGTCGGCCTTGAGAAATCCGACGCGCAGCTTGGTGATGTCGAGATCGGGATTCCAAGTGAAACCGTAATTGTGGACGCTGCCGTCCTGTCCGTCAGGGCCGTAGATGGCGTTGAGCACGAATGCGCAATCTTCGACGGAGCGGCAGATGGGGCCGAGCTTGTCCATGCTCCAGGAGAGAGCCATTGCGCCGGTGCGGGGGACGCGTCCGAAAGTGGGACGCAGACCGGTGACACCGCATCGCGTGACTGGCGAAGAGATGGAGCCGACAGTCTCTGAGCCGATAGCGAAGGCGACGCATCCGGCAGACGTTGCCGAAGACGAACCTGCGGACGATCCGGACGAGCCTTGCGATGGACGCCACGGGTTGCGCGTGCGTTCACCAAACCACAGATCGCCTTGCGCGAGCGCGCCGAGAGAGAACTTGGCGACGAGAACGGCACCGGCTGCGTCGAGACGCTTGACGACGGTGGCGTCTTCTTCAAATTTCTGTTCTTCAAAACCGGCGGCGCCCCAAGTCGTGGGGTATCCCTGCACCGCGAGCAGATCTTTTGCGCCCCAGGGAAGTCCGTGCAGCGGGCC
>JAOAPL010000032.1 GCA_025462925.1 Acidobacteriaceae bacterium | reverse complement strand
CACGGGGCCGTGAGTTGGGCCGTTTATGAACCTGTCGTTAGACAGTGGGAACACGCCGAGGTCCTTTAGGCTTTTCCGACTGGCGGAACATAGCACACCGGACCATTCATTCGAGTCATGCTCCCGGCTTATAGATATTGGTTCAATAAACGGTATCCACCTACACAAACTTTGCAGGCCGGTCTCCGAAACTGATGCTAAGGAAAATCAGCAGAGAACGCAAGCGCCAGGATGTAAATTCTCTGCAGGAGTTCTGGAGAGAGTTGCGAAATTAAGCGACACCGGTGGGAGAGCGGCGCTTTAGCGCCGCGTTATATCTCAATGTAAGAGGGGCTTTAGCCCCGGAGATTTTGATTTGCGAGAAACCAGAAACGAGAAACCGGTTTTTACCCCGCCTTCAGCACTTCATCCAGCGCCTTGCTCAGCGCGCCGGATAACTGAGTCGCCTTCTGCTGGCCCTCGTTCGAGATGGCGTCATACTTCCGCTTGAGCAAATGATATTCATCGGCGATATTCAGCGCGGCCAGCACCGCCAGACGCAACGAGTCCACCGTCTGCGTCTGCTCCGCCACCGTACGCATCTTCAGATCGACATATTCGGCCAATTTGAAGATGTAATCCGGATCGGTTCCGCGGAGGTTGTAAGACTGGTCGTAGATCTCAACGCGAACGCTGTTGCTCACAGCCGGTTTGTTCATGAATTGATTATCCCTCAGATTCCGCGGAGGTCAATGCATCAATTTGCTTCAGCATCTTTTCTACTCTGGTGCGGACGTCCTCGCGTTCCTTGCGCAGACCCACCAGTTGCGAGCGCAACTGCTCGTTCTCTTCTTCGCGCTCTTCCAATTGCTCGCGGACGCGCTTCACGTCGCGCTCTGCATTGGCCTTGCCTTCACGCGCAGTCTTCAGCAGTTCGATGGTGCGGTAGATTTTTTCTTCGAGGGATTGGAATTCAGCGGCGGATACTTCAGCTTCAGGCTTTTCAAGTACCTTTACAGACATGATTGCGATGTTCCTTCGGGGAAGAATTGGGAGTTGCTGACGAAGTATAACGCGAAAGGGATTTGAAATTTGAGATTTCTGATTTGAAATTTGAACAATGTTCTGCTGGTTTTAAATTACCAATCACAAATCAGAAATCACAAATCAGCTCCCCATCCCGTCCCACGCCTTCCAGAACGCCTGCATCTCGGGCGGAGTGCCCAGCGTGATGCGTGCGTGCGTATCCAGCGGCGGGAATGGACGCCCAATCATCACGTTCTGCGACTTGAAATAATCAATCACCTTGCGGACAGGCTTACCCGTCTCAATCATCACGAAATTGCCTTGCGACGGCACCATCATGATGTTCCGCTTCTGCGCCTGCCCGATGAACTCTGTGCGGTCGCCCTCGGTCCGTTTGATCGCCGCTGCTAATCCCGCGGCATCATCGAGCGCGGCTATCCCACATTTCGCCGCGACGATATTCACGTTGTCATACGACGAGTGCGCCTTCATCTTCTTCGCCGTCTCTCCCTGCGCGACTGCGTATCCTAGGCGAATCCCCGCCAGGCCGTAGATCTTCGAGAAAGTCCGCGCAACAATGATGCGCGGATCGTTCACCGGATGGTCGAGGAACGAGACATAATCCGGCGAGCTCAGCGCGAAGTGGTGATACGCCTCATCGATCAGGACGTAAGTTTCCGGCGGCAGCGTTTTCACATACGCTTCAATCGCCTTGCGCGGCGTGATGCTCGCGGTGGGATTGTTCGGATTGCAGATGTAAACCAGCCCGACTTTCTCGCCACCTGCCGGGCCCATCTTTTCGAGATCGTGTTCGAACTTGCTGTTCAATGGGACGGCGCGCACTTTCGTGCCGCGCGTCTCCGCATAGTGTCCCAGCGATTCGAATGTTGGCGAAGCCTGCACCAGTGTTTTACCGGGTCCGCCGAAGATTTCCGCGCACACGCGCAGGATCTCGCTCGACCCACATCCCATGATCACCTGATCGGTACTGACGCGATGCAACTCCGCGACCTTCCCCACCAGCGTTTCACACTGCGCATCGGGATATCGATGTCCCACGTCCAGCGCTGCACGCATCTTCTCCTTCAAACTCGGCCACGGCCCGTAGGGGTTCTCATTGCTGTTGAGCAGCACCGGCCCCACAGGCTGGTTCGCCCGCTGTGGCTCGCCGATCGCAAACGCCTCAGCGGGAAAAGGAAGAGCGCTGACTGCGGCGGTTGCGCCGATAGCGGAAATGGATGTTCGGAAGAAGCTTCTACGTGAGAGCTGCATGGATGGCCTCCTGATTACAGATCGAGTGCAGGAAGTTGCTGCGCAGGATTGTAGTCCTATGCAGAGTAGAGCGCCAGAAACGTGGCAAACCCGTAGCAACCCTGCCCCATCAAATTCCCAAGACATCACTTACATTTTTCGCGGGGCTCCTATGCGTTTGATCGTTCCTTTTGTCCTTGCCACTGGCATCATTATTTCAGGCTGCGGAGGAGGATCAAACAACGCCGTAACGCCTACTACGCCCACTGCGGGAGGAACTCCGTCGTCACCGGGGCCTTCACCAACACCCCCGCCGGCACCAACACCCACGCCCGCACCAACGCCGACACCAACTCCTATCCCGACACCTGTGCCGACGCCTTCGCCCACACCCACTCCATCACCGACGCCGCAACCTGCTGCCGTCCAGTCCACTACTCCTGCGGCGGGCGCAACCTGTGTTCCGCAGGTCACGGTGGTGACGGTAAAGTTCAATCCCGGCTCTGCCCCCAGCACCGTTACTACGGACAACTTCAAGGTTGCTGGTCCTCACGGTGATATTGCCGGCGCGGTCACATTCGACGCTGCAACTAATACCGCAAACTTTCAGGTTGGCCCGGGCGGAAGACAACCACCCGAGGCGTTTGGCGCCATCTCCACACTTACCGCAACCATCAGCGGATTCACCGGTGGGCCCTTCTCATGGAGTTTTAAGACCGGGCCCTGCAATGAGGTGATTCCTGCCTACGCCGCCACCTATACGCAGCTCGACCTGCCCGGTGCAAATCACACTTGGATTTTCGGAATCAATAATCTCGGCGATGTAGTAGGAGAATTCGGAGACGCCAACGGCGCACATGGATTTAAATTTTCTAACGGCCAATTCACGACCGTCGATTTTCCCGGCGCCAATAAATTCACTCGCGCCAACAAGATCAATGACAATGGCGACATCGTTGGCGAATACGCCGCAGCGAACGGAGTTCTGACAGGCTTCCTGCTCCACGCCGGCACATTCACCAGCATCGCGTTTCCTGATCCAGGCGTCTTTGCCACCGAGGCCAACGGCATCAACAACAGCGGCACGATCGTTGGACGCGCCAATTTCACTGTCGGCACAGCTCACGGCTACATCCGTGATCCCAACGGCACCTTCCGCCTCTTCGACGCTCCGAATTCCAGCGGCGGCGACTTCGCCAAGGACATCAACAACAATGGCGATATCGTCGGAGTCGTTGGGGGAAACACCCATGGTTATCTTTTCAGCGGCGGAGGTTTCAGTAACATCGTCGTCGGCAACTCCGGCGACACCGAAGCCTACGGCGTAAATGATACCGATCAGATCACAGGCCTGTGGACAGCGACCACATCAAAGCCTGTCTCCGGATTCTTCAAGAGTGGCAGCAGCTTCTTCGATATCGTCGTGCCCGATTCAACTAACGTCCAGGCACAGGACACGAACAACAACGGAGTGGTCGTTGGCATATTCAGCACGGCTGACGGGACCACCGCCGGGGATCACGGCTTCATCGGGAAGCCGCAATAAGTTAGAGCAAAGAAAAAGCCCTCCAGCTTGGAGGGCTTTTCTCTGCGAATCGAACTACTTCACCTTGATTCCTAACTCCTTCAACTGCGCCTCGCTCACCGGAGTCGGCGCGTCGACCATCAAATCTTTCGCTTGCGCTGTCTTGGGGAAGGGAATCACTTCGCGCAGGCTGTCGCCACCGGCGAGGATCATCACTATGCGGTCGAGTCCCAACGCGATTCCTCCGTGCGGAGGCGTGCCATATTCCAGCGCCTCTAGGAAGAATCCGAAGCGCGACCGCGCTTCTTCATCCGTCATGCCCAGCGCGCGGAAGATCTGCTTCTGAATCTCTTGTTGATGGATGCGGATGCTGCCTGACCCCAACTCGGTGCCGTTCAGCACAACGTCATACGCCAGCGCGCGCACTGCTCCGGGATC
>JAOAPL010000210.1 GCA_025462925.1 Acidobacteriaceae bacterium | reverse complement strand
CCCTCGGCGAAGTCGCCGTAGATGCGTCCGTCTTCTTCTTCAAGGGAAATTGCCAGCGCGAGGATCTCGCGTTCAGAAAGGTCTTTGAAGTTTCTAGCCATCGCTGTCGATGGTACTAGAAAAGTTTAGAGTTTCAAGTTTCGAGTTTCAAACGACGGGGTCGTATACCTCAGCGGCTAAAGCCGGATGGGTTGGGCGGCAGAATGCAGGCCTGAAGGCCTGCGCCACCCGGAGAGGCCTGCAACACCTCTGAAGGCCTGCGCCGACCAGAGACTTGCACCTGATAAGAGTTGAGATGTCGACAAATGCAGTTTTCGAGACCCACCCTATCCTGCTGATAAGGGTGGGGCACCCAAAGCTGAAGATGAGAAGGCTGAGATTACTGTGCCGCTGCGCGCTTTTGTCCGGCGAAGTAACCGCTGCGGGTACGGACTTGTAGCTTGCTGCGTCCATCAACGCCCCGAGCTTCTACCCGGACATTGCGGAAGCCACCTTGCGATTGCGGTCGTGTGGGCTTGTAGCCGATGGTGTACTGGTTGCGGATGTCATGCGCCACGGCGCGGGAGACGGCGTCCACTTCACCCAGGTCTTTGGGGAAATAGGCGATGCCACCGGTCTCGGCGGTCAGACGCTCCAAGGCGCGGCGGGCGCGTTTGGCTTCGCGATCATTGCCGAGGATGCCGATGGTGTAAACGGTTGGCCCGGCGTCGTCCTGCACCCGTTTCACCGCTTCTTCCAACGTATCGCGGCTGGCGTTGTCTTCCCCATCAGTGACGAGTAGTAGCACTTTCTTGTCGCGCTTGGCACCCTTCGCCAGCTGGTTGGCGGATGCGATGACCGAATCGTAGATGGCGGTGCCTCCGCGCGCGTCAATCCGCTCCAGCGCCTCTCTCAGCAGTTCGATATTGGAGGTGAAATCCTGGTCAAGGAAAGCGTCATCATTGAAATTGACGATGAATACTTCGTCCTGCGGATTGCTGGCGCGGACGAGGTTCAGCGCAGCCTGGTTTACGGCCGGACGTTTGTCGCGCATGGACCCGGAATTGTCGATGAGGACGCCCATGGAAACAGGAATGTCCTCACGGCGGAATGACGTTATCTGCTGTGGTTGGCCGTCCTCAAAAACTGAAAAAGAAGTCTTGTCGAGGTTGGTGACCATCCGATTCTTGGGATCGACAACGGTGGCATACAGCATGACCTCTTCCACGTCTTTGACGAATCTGTAGGGGTCATTTGGATTTTGCTTTGGCTGCGCCTGAGTTGGCACCTTTGTGGTTTCTGTCGGTTGGTTGGGTGCAGGTGTAGGAGCAGGCTGGGCGGCGCGCTCAGTCTCAGCGTCAGATGGAGGCGTGAGGTCATGAACCGGCTGTTGCTGGTGCTGGCTTTGGCCCTGGGAAGACTGCTGCTGCGCACCACTTTGGCCGGCTTGCGCCAATAGCGGCGCCGTCAATGAGAAGGAAAAAATAAGCGCTAGAAGCAATAAACCATTACTGCTGCGGTGCATAGTATCCCGTTTTAGCATGGACGTTGAGCGGCGGGAGGCCTTTGGGCGCGTGGAGCTTTACCTTGAGTTTGCGCCATTTACCATCGCGAGCTGTATTCTTTGGACGGTATCCGAGCACATATTGGTTGCGCAGCTCCACACCAATCTTCGTAGCCACGTCGCCTAACTCATTGATATCGTTTACGGGGAAAGTACGTCCGCCGGTGGTATCAGTGATCTCACTCAGCAAAAACGGCCCTCGAACCTCTTCCGCGGTTCCTCGGACATCGTCAAAGATGCCAATGGCATAAATCTGCACATCAGCCTCCTTCACCAGTGCTTTGATCTCAGAATCGGTATATCGGCTGCGGTTGTCTCCGCCATCGGATATGACCAGCAGGGCCTTTTTGCTGTGTTTGGCCTCTTTCATCTTGTCCATTCCCAGATAAATGGCGTCCAACAGCGATGTGCGTCCCTTGGGGATGGCATAGACCAGCCGGCCCTGGATCTCTTCGATCGACTGGGTAAAGTCCGCTAACAGCTCCGGCTTATCGGCAAATGTGATGAGGAAGAACTCGTCTTGAGGGTTCGCGGTCTTAAAGAATTCGACGATAGCGTCACGCGACTTCTGAATCTTGTTGCCCATGCTCCCGCTCAAATCGAAGATCACGCCCAGGGAGATTGGAGCGTCCTCACTGGAGAAATACTTTATGTCTTGGAGCGCATTCTGCTCCAGCAGGCTGAAATTCTCTTTCTCCAGGCCGGTGACCAGACGATTCATGGGGTCGGTGACAGTAGCGTTCACCAGTACCAGATCGACGTCCACCTTGATGGGCTTGGTGTGAGTCTTTAGGCTGGAATCGTCGATGAGGGGCGGCTGTCCCGGCTGGGCAGGCTTTTTGTGCGGCTCAATGTGGACGTCATCTGCGGTCTGCGAAAACGCGAAGGTGGCGCAAAAGAGCAGGAGTACCAGTACAAGAGAAGATGGTAGGGTGCGCGTCAGAAAGCATTTTGCGCCGCGGAACAAGGTGATCTCCTCAGATTTAGACCGATGGTAGCACACCAACGTTAGCGCACGTACTTTTGCCCAAAAACTCATCAGCGGAAAAATATCCATTCCGGCGCTACTTTCTTTGATGAAGATGGAGAGAGTCCGGTTTTCCGGAGGCTCTTAGTAGTACAGATGCCGTAGCTTC
The DNA here is from genome assembly GCA_025462925.1 of Acidobacteriaceae bacterium. GTDB lineage: Bacteria > Acidobacteriota > Terriglobia > Terriglobales > Acidobacteriaceae > JAICLA01. Next base: position 1,349 of record JAOAPL010000210.1, on the reverse strand, counting down.
AGAGTTGTTACAATCGAAAGCTACTATTCTCGATTATTCTCATGGCACAAATACATCCGTTCACCGCTCTGCGTTATAACCCGGCTCGAGTGCAATTGCAGAATGTGCTCACCCAGCCTTACGACAAAATCACTCCGGAGATGCAGGAGCGCTATTACGCCGCCGATCCGCATAACCTTGTACGCATCGAGTTGGGGAAATCCGACCCTGGCGATACCGAGCAGGACAATGTCTATGTCCGCGCCGCGAAGTACCTCAATGACTGGAAGAAGGAAGGTGTACTGGCAACCGATTCCGAGCCTTCCATCTACGCCTACTCACAAATATTCGATAGTCCCCAGGGCACCGGTGCCGCAGCCGGCAGCCGCATGGAACGCCGAGGCTTTATTGCGCTAGGCAAATTGCAGGAGTACAAGGACAAGGTCGTCTTTCGGCATGAACAAACCCTGTCCAAACCCAAAGCCGACCGGCTAAATCTCCTGCGCGCTACCAGGGCCCACTCTGGTCAAATATTCATGCTCTATTCAGACCCGAAACGCGAGATCGAGTCGGTGATCTGGGAGCACGCTGAAAAATCTGAACCCTCGGTTGAGATCAGCGACGCATATGGAGTAGTTCACCGGCTCTGGAAGATCTCCGATCCCGCGACCAACCTTTCCGCACGCGACAGAATGGCCGACAAAAAGCTGATCATCGCCGATGGACACCATCGCTACGAGACTGCGCTGGCTTATCGCAACGAGCGGCGCGCGGAAGAGATTGGGAGATTGATGACGCTGGGTCGCACAGCCGGTATTGGGCTTGATCCCCATGCTCCGTACGAGCACCTGATGATGACCTTTGTGAACATGGATGGCGAGGGCCTGCTGATACTGTCGACGCACCGCGTGGTCTTCGACTTGAAACTTCCTGACCTCACTGCTCAACTATTGAAGAAGAGCAGCGATCTTTTCCACACGCAGAAGTTGCCGGAGGGGATGTTGCCGGAAGCAATCACAGCGAAGCTGGCGGAAGCGGGCGCCGCGACGACGGCATTCGTCGCTGTAACGCGGGAAGGAAGTTATCTCATGCGAACCAATGTGGGCGCGGTGAATGCCGCTTTGGATTCCCTCTCGCAGGAACAGCGCGGTTTAGACGTGGTGCAACTCCACAAGATTTTGCTCGAAAATGTTCTTGGAATCTCTGAAGAAGCAATTCGCAATCAGACCCACATCAACTACATTCGCAGCGCAGCCGAGTCCATCCAGCGCGTCCGCGACGGGGCGGATGTCGCCTTCCTGATGAATCCGGTGCGCATCGAGCAAATGCGCGACGTGGCGTTCGCAGGCGACGTGATGCCGCAGAAATCA
>JAOAPL010000197.1 GCA_025462925.1 Acidobacteriaceae bacterium | reverse complement strand
GCTCACCCTTGACTGCACTCAAACTAATCTGCTGCTCTGGAGCTGGCGAAGGGATTTGAACCCCCGACCCTCTGATTACAAATCAGATGCTCTACCAACTGAGCTACGCCAGCGAGAATCCTTTGTTAAAAGGCTGAGCGCTTCGCGCTTCACCTTCGCACTATGCTTGCGCTACCGGCGCTCGCTCTGTGCTCATTCCCACACAGTCCAATTCATCGCAATCCAATTCATCGCCAACAATCTAAAAGGGACAACATGGCAGGATTGTTCCGGACACACGGGACAAGAATGAAAGGTTAGCACAACGGCATTCCGCGTGCAACTGACTGACTTCCTGAATTATAGCAAAAGTTTACTCATTCGTTAATCCTTGCCCTCTTGAGCCCCAGAATCCGAGATTGAAGCCGCCAGCGGACTGGCCACAAACGCGGCTTCTTCCACCGCCACGTCCGCATCCGATATTACGGTTTGCAGGCCTACTCCCTCGGCGGGGGTGCCGGTTCCCATCTCCTGTGCCAATATCAACTTCCGCGCCTCGATCCGGAAGGTGGGCAGTTCCACAGTAAATAGCGCCGCCCCAACAATACAGGCGGCTCCGCCGATGGCCAGCGTCAAAGGCGCGCCCAGCCGATGCGCTACCGCCCCTGCTGAAAACGCCCCGATCGGCGCCATCCCCATGAACATCATTGCATAGACTGACATTACCCTTCCCCGCAGCCGGTCAGGAACCATCGATTGGATCAGCGTGTTTGACGCCGTCATCTGCATCATCATTGAGAATCCCAGCAGGACGAGGATAGCCGCCGAAACCAAGTACCATCTCGAGAACGCAAATGCGATCAAGGTAAATCCAAACGCGATCGATGCCCGAGATACCCAGGTTCCCAGGCCTTTCACTCCCGATCGCATAGCCAGCGACAACGCCGCGATCAGCGCTCCTAGCCCGGTCGCGCCCATGAGAATGCCCAATCCCCGAGCCCCGACATGCAGGATCTGATCCGCAAAGATCGGCATCAGCACCGTGTATGGCATGCCCACCAGACTCACTAGTCCGAGCAATAGCAGAAGAGCGAGTATCGGCTTGGTGTGCCGGACAAACGAAAATCCCTCGCGCAGATCCTCCAGCGCCGGACGATGCTCTTTCTTCGGCGTATGACTCACTCGCATCAGCAGCAGGCCAACGATCACCGCGATATAACTCACCGCATTCGCGAAAAAACACCAGCCCTCGCCGATGCTCGCCACCAAAATTCCCGCCACTGCCGGGCCAACGATGCGCGCTCCATTGAACATTGACGAGTTCAATGCAATGGCATTGATCAAATCTTCCCGCCCAACCATGTCCATGATGAATGCTTGTCTCGCCGGAAGATCAAAGGCGTTCACCACGCCCAGCAATCCTGCAAGCAACATCACGTGAAAGACCTGCACGCGGTTCGTCAACGTAAGCCACGCCAGAATTAAGGCCAGCACCATCGATGCTGCCTGCGTCGCGATCACTACACGATGTCGATTCTTGCGGTCAGCCACAATGCCGCCCACTGGTGACATCAGGAATACCGGAAATTGGCTGGCGAATCCCACCGTCCCCAACAGCAACGCCGACCCCGTCAGCCGATAGACCAGCCACGACTGCGCCACCGTCTGCATCCAGGTTCCGACCAGCGATATAAGTTGTCCGGCAAAAAAGAGTTGGAAGTTGCGATGTCTCAGAGCGCGCGCAACATTAGCTAATCTTTCAGGAGGCATAGCAGTTTTGATGCTCAGAAGTTTAAGTTTGCCGACTACTCTTGTTCTTCAAGCTTAGCATCTCGAACGTGTGCGATATGTGTGCGGAAATAAAAGGTTGGCCAGAGATCGGTCGCGCCGAATGGTATGATTTCCCACACGTCCATGTCCTTTCGACGACGCAGAGTTTGGGTTCCCCTCACTGTTCTGTTCATCCTGCTCGCCATCGCTGGCGCGCTTTACCTGCGTCGACAGGAAGCTCCGGAAGCCGCTCGCCTTCTGCCTGAAAGCGATGCCGTCGTTTATTTCAATCTAAGGCCCATTCGACTCGCCACCAATTTCGGCGAGAAGCCCGTCTCGCACGAGCCTGAATATGAAGAGTTCGTTCGCCAGACCGGATTCCAATTCGAACGCGACCTCGACGAAGCCGCCATCGCCGTCCATCCTGCAGAAACTCTTCCCGGCTCGCCTCTAGCTCCGCACGAGCGCCGATACTCTGACATCTTCGTTGGCCGATTCGATTCCACCAAGGTCACGCATTATCTTCACCAGCTCGCCACCGCAGTCGAACGATACAAAGACACTGACGTCTTCCTCATTCCGCACGAAGGGCGTTCCGTCCGCGTCGCCATCCTCAGCGTGGACACCGTCGCTGTCTCCAACACCGCCGATGCCACGAACATCAAGGGTATGATCGACCGCTTTCACCAGATCGCCGCCCCGTTCGGCGGGCCCAGCTTGTTGCGCGAGCACTATCGCGATGTCCCTTTCGGCAGCACCGGCTGGGCGATCCTCCGCCTTTCAACTCCAGATGGACAGGCCGTCACTCTCCCGCTTCCCGGAGGCATCGCCTTCGCTTTGCCTAAAGGCACAGTCACGGTCGCATCAGTGCGATACGTAGGCAGCGTTCAACTCAAGGCTGAGGCTTTCGCTCCATCAGAAGCCGACGCGAAACAACTCGCCGAATCCGCCAAGACTTTCCTGCAACTCTTCCACAGCATCGAAATCAACACTCAGCCCAGCGGTCCCGATCCAGACGTCAAGGCGCTATTCGACAGCTTTCAAGTTGAACAGCAAAGCAACCGCGCCATCCTCTCCGCCGAACTCCCCCGCGGATTCCTGCGCAAGATCCTGAGCGAAGCCCCAGCAGCAATGTCCGCTCCACCCGCACCAGAGCCAGCGCCGAAGAAAATTCCTGAGAAGAAGCCAGGCAAGAAAAAATAGCGCCACCGAAATCAACCGTAGCGAAATTTAGGAAGCATCGAACTGGAAAGCACCGCGAAATAACAACGGTGTCATCCCGCAGCGCAGCGGAGGGATCTGTTTTTGCTTTTGAATTTACTGATAGCCGAGAGCTGAAGGCGGACAGCTGGATATACGCGCAGATCCGCGGCCGCATTTTGATTTTGTTTTTGATTTTGCTAAAGGCTAACTGCTAAGAGCTAACAGCTAGTTCAATCCCCGTGACTTGCCACTTCCACCGGATTCAGCGTCATGCGCATGTATTTATGGGGATTTACAGCAACGTCATTGATGTGGACTTCGTAGTGGACGTGCGGTCCGGTGCTGCGTCCGCTCAGTCCAACGTATCCGATCACATCGCCGCGTTGCACGTGTTGTCCCACCGCCACCGCAAATCCTGACATGTGTCCGAATAGCGTGTTGTATCCGTGGCCGTGATTGATGGTTATTGTCTTGCCGTAACCATTGCGCGTGCCAGCTTCTTCGATTACGCCATCGGCAGGCGCGACGATCGCCTGACCGTAGCCGCCGCTGATGTCCACTCCGCGATGGAAAGCACCTTCACCATTGAACGGATCGGTCCGTTCGCCGAATGAACTCATGATGCGGCCTTGCAGCGGCCATAACGACGGCGCCGAAGCCAGCTTCATCCAATCGTTCAGCGTGGCATTGTGCGTCCCATATCCCACAGCCATCGTGGCTACGCCGGACATCGCTGTACTTCGCAGTGCGTAGAACTGGTCGACTGAAGTCGTGTATCGTTCAGCGGCGAATCCATCCTGGCCATCTTTAATCAGCATCGGCTCGGATTTCAATCCATACAGAGCCGACACCTCGCTTGCCAGCGACCCCAGTGATGCCACCTGGATCTCTTTTTCTTCGGCCACTTTTTCCAGGGTGTTGTAGTTCTTCTCGAGGCTTTCTTTTTCGTCGCGCAGTTGGTTGAACCGCAGCGTTTTGGCCAGCATCCGGGTGTAAGACCCGGCCATGCCGGTGATGGTGAACATTCCAATCACTGCGCCGGCTACAAACACATATAAATAATGAAGTGGAATGGGGATCTTCAGAAGTTGTCCGTCTGAATCCCGCGCCACAAACATTATGTAATAGCGTTTTCGCAAAAGAGAATGCTCCGCCTTCTTAAGTTCTACATACTAAAAAGATTTCTTAATTTAAGGTCGCTGTTTTCGGTCCGAATACTTACCAGTTCCGTCTTGGGAAACTGAACTGGAGTTGGGGTACCGCACCGTGGCTGTTTTCCGAGTTGGTTTGCTCGGTATCCAGCCCATTGACCTTGAGCCCTTAACGCTTGGCCAGACTTGATGAGGATCAGTTCCAAGACGGTATCAAACCCGCTTCTTTCATGTCAACCTTTGGATAGATGCTTTCACCGTTACTTACGTTGGCAACAGCGTGGCCGTTAACGTGTGCAAATTGGTAAACAGGACGATGCTCCACGCGGCGAATGGGTTGGACTTTAGTCACTGGGCCAGCCATTAGCAGTTAGCACTTAGTATTTAGCTGCCAGCGTCCGGGATGTCGCGCACGAACACCACCGTTGTCACTAAATGCTAAGTGCTAAATGCTAACTGCTGCTACCATCTCCACGTGCCCTCGCCGGAAAAGACGCTGATCTCCCGCATCCGCAAACTGGCTGGATCCGGCAAGCGCTCAATCATCAAAGGCATCGGCGATGACTCGGCAATCCTTCGCCCTCCATCCGGGCACGATCTCCTCGTCACCACCGATTTCAACCTGGAAGGCACCCATTTCCGCCGCGAGTGGCACCCGGCCGACTCTGTCGGACACCGCTGCCTCGCCCGCGGCCTGAGCGACATCGCCGCAATGGGCGGCGAACCGATCGCCGCGTTCATGTCGCTGGCTCTCCCCGCCGATCTCCCTCAAGAATGGGTGGACGATTTTCTGCGCGGCTTCCTCGCCCTAGCAAAACGATTCGACGTCACTCTCGCCGGGGGTGACATAGCGGAATCCAAATCGGGAATCCTCGCCGACATCGTCGTTATTGGCTCCGCGCCGAAAGAAAAAGCAATCCAGCGCTCCACCGCCCGCGTCGGCAACATTGTCTATGTCACCGGCACGTTCGGAGCTTCAGCGGTGGCACTGAAAGCCCTGTTCGCAAGCGGAAAAAATTCAAAGAGGTTGCCCCACTCTGAGCGCAGCGAAGGGTGGGGACGCCACTTCTACCCCGAACCGCGTCTCGCAATCGGCCGCTACCTGCGCAAGCACCGGCTCGCCACTTCCATGATCGACCTCAGCGACGGACTCTCCACCGACCTCGCGCACATCTGCGAAGAAAGCGGAGTCGGCGCGATACTGAACCAGAACCTGATTCCAATCGCGCGCAATGCCGACCTCGACCTCGCGCTCCACGGCGGCGAAGACTACGAACTCCTCTTCACCGCGCGTAAATCCGCCAAAGTGCCCGTAGAAATTGCAGGCATTCCCGTCACCGAGATCGGTTGGACCACCCGCGAGAAGAAGGTGTTGATTACTGACTGCGAACACCCGGCGAAGAAGTTAGCGGCACGAGGTTGGGAACACTTCAAAAGATAATTGAAGAAAATGGCTTCAATTAAAGATGGCAAAAAAAAGACGTCGCATCGCAACGTCTCCAATCCGCTCTGATCCGCCTTTATCCGCGGTTAAAGCTTTTGACTTTGATCCGCGTTCATCCGCGAAATCCGCGGCTGCATTTGCTTTTGACTTTACTGAGAGCTGACAGCTGATAGCTGCCCTACTCCCCTGCCCGCTCCACCACGATCGGCAGCGGCGTCTTCCTATCCTGCCCCACGGTCTTCGGTTCCATCGGACGAGCATTGCTCTGCATCGCACTCGCCCGCTCGTCGAACTTGCCGAATATCATCTTGCCCGCGGTCGTCTGCAAAACCGACGTCACCGACACATCCACGTTCTTGCCCATCATCTTGCGCGCGTTGTCCACAACGACCATCGTGCCGTCGTCCAGATATGCGACCCCCTGGTTGGACTCCTTGCCGTCCTTGAGGATGAAGACGCGCATGATCTCGCCCGGCAGCACGATCGGCTTCAGCGAGTTCGCCAGCTCGTTGATGTTGAGCACTTCCACGCCTTGCAGCTGCGCCACTTTGTTTAGGTTGAAGTCATTGGTCATGATCTTGGCTTCGTACATCTTGCCCAGTTCGATCAACTTCAAGTCCACTTCGCGCACAGACGGAAAATCATCTTCTACGATCTGAATATTCAAGTTTGCCATCTTTTGCAGTTTGGCCAGGACATCCAGCCCGCGACGCCCGCGATTTCGCTTCAGCGAATCCGCCGAATCGGCCACCAACTGCAGTTCGCGCAAGACAAATTGCGGGATGACCAGCACGCCATCCAGGAACCCGGTCTCGGCGATATCCGCGATACGGCCATCGATGATCACGCTGGTGTCGAGGATCTTCTGGCTTTTGCGGCCTTTGTTCTCCGCGCCAAAGACGCCGCCCAACGCTGCAAGGTTCAGCAAGTCGCCCTTGCTCGCCCCTACGATCAATCCCACGTAGGACATGAGCAGCATCACCAGCAGTTCCAGGAACTTTTGTGTGCTGCCCGCCTCCAGACTGTCGCGGATGACCAGGCTGAACAGGTAGGCGCCGAGGATTCCCAGGATG
>JAOAPL010000128.1 GCA_025462925.1 Acidobacteriaceae bacterium | reverse complement strand
TGCAGCCCGGAGAAAAGCGAGTGGTGCCGATGACGATTGCCTGGGACATGCCGGTGGTGCAATTCGGCGGTGGGCGCAAGTGGTATCGGCACTACACCAATTTTTATGGAACCACCGGAACCAACGCCTGGAAGATCGCAAAAGATGGCTTGCAGAGTGCCATGCGGTGGAGCAATGAGATTGACGCGTGGCAAGCGCCCTACGTCAATGACGAAAGCAAGCCCGAATGGTATCGCGGCGAACTCTTCAACGAACTTTACATTCTGACTGATGGAGGTTCGTTCTGGGGCAAGCCTATGGGCGCTACTGCTAAGGCTCCGGAAAGCTTCACATTTATGGAATGCTTCGATTATCCCTACTACGGAACGTTGGATGTGCGTTTTTATGGATCAATGCCGCTGGTAAAGTTCTGGCCTGACCTAGACAAGCTGGAATTGAAACTCTTTGCAGACACCGTTCCGCAAGATCTGACTGATAAATATATTTGGATTTGGAAGTCGCAGCGAACGCACGCGCTGCAATTGCGCCTGCGCAAGGCGAAAGGCGCGGTGCCGCATGATCTGGGAGTGCCGGAGGAAGATCCTTTCAAGCTGCCGAACGCATTCAGCTGGCAGAACACTAATGACTGGAAAGATCTGAACAGCAAATTTGTGCTGATGATTTATCGCGATTACGTCTTCACCGGGAAAAAGGACATCGCATTCTTACGATACACTTGGCCGGCAGTGCAGGAAGCGCTGGCGCATCTTCGTCAGTACGACCGTACCGGCGACGGGCTGCCCCAGGGCGACAATTACCCCGATCAGACCTATGACGAATGGATCGTGCACGGCGACAGCGCCTACTGCGGCGGGTTGTGGCTGGCGTCGCTGCGGGCAGCGGAGGAAATTGGGAAAGTGTTGGGCGATAACACGGCAGCCACGAAATATCACGATTGGTTCACGAAGGGTCAGAACACTTACATCGACAAACTTTGGAACGGTGAATATTTCCGCTATGACACGCAGAGCGAATACCGCGACGACATTCAAGCAGACCAGCTTGCGGGACAGTGGTACGCGAACATGACCGGACTCGGCGATTTGGTCCCGCATGATATGCAGGTCAAAGCGCTCAAGAAAATCTACGATTTCAATGTAATGAAATTTGAGAACGGACAATTGGGCGCGGTGAACGGCATGGCTCCGGACGGATCGTTAGTTACAACCAACGAACAAGTGCAGGAAGTTTGGACCGGCACAACTTTCGGAGCGGCCGCGCTGATGCTCGGCGAAGGATTGAAAGATGAAGCCTATAAGACTGCCTGGGGTGTATATCACACCACCTACGAGACCCAGGGATACTGGTTCCGCACTCCTGAGGCTTGGGATAACACAGGTCACTACCGCGCTTCGATGTACATGCGGCCTGCTGCGATCTGGGCAATGGAGATGACGCACCCGCCAGAATAGTAAGCGATGTCATTTCGAGCCGTTAGCGGCGAAGAATCTGCTTCTTAGCCTGAGCGGTTTTGGGAAGGGCACGGCTTCAGCCGTGCCGACATGTCCACGCCTGAAGTGGGCTTTAGCCACTGAGGAAGGTGCGTCTCTAATGCGCTGCTACAAAATGGACCATAATTTTCTGACGGGAATAAGCATCGGACGAACTCACGGGAATATTTACCACGAGCTTCCCACTCCTGATTTCTGCGCCATCGACCGATGCGATTTGTCCCGGGTTCCAGACTGCTAACTGGTAGCGTGCGCCGGTTGCTCCAGCAACTTCCAGCGATTCCGCATCACCTGATGCCGACCACGAATCTGAAATCACGCGGAGGCCAAGGCTCGAACTCCCCAATGGCGGCAGAGAACTGACGTAGCTGACTCCAAAATCATTGCGCAGCCGAAGGCGAAGTGTGCTCTTGCCCTTCGGAATAGTCAATCTAACTACGACATGCTGGTCGATGTCATTTTTGGAAATCTGAAACGGCACGCTACGCCCGTTAAGTTCCGCGCCAGTGATCCTTGCGCGAGGGCTCAGTGCCGGCGAAAATTCAAGGGACGAAGCTCCGGTGCTCTGGATCTGCAAACTGATTTCATCAAACATTTTGCGATAACTGAAATCGAGAGTCGCGTCCCCGGTGCGAACGTTGTGAATCACAAAAAGGGTCCAATCCACGGGAACGTGAGGCGCAAAAACAATTCGATGTTGCGCGGCGTCGGTCTCCAAACCAAGAAGGCCGCGCAGCAGGGGACTAATGATCATTGCAGCCGACCAAATCTGGTGTGGAGAGCTGGTTGAGAGCGGCTGATAATAGTCGCCAGAGAGGACCTCAGTGACGTGGCCGAGCGATCCATCCAGCGCGAGCAAAGCGTTGGCTCGAAGATTTGAATATGCCGGAAACGCCCGGTGATAGCGGTATTCCCCGATCGACGCCCACCCGGTAAACAGCGGCCACACCGAGCCGTAATGGTATCCACCAGCGTCGTACCGCGACGCGCGATCGGAAATAATCCTCATTCCCCAATCGGCTTCGTGGTCGGGCGCAGAAAGACGCGTGAGCATGGAATCGGCTTTCTCCTGATCCAAAAGTCCGAACCACATCGGGACCGTTGCCAACACGCTGGGTTCAATGACTTTCTGATTGTTGCTGTCGAGCGCGAAAGCATAAGTCCCGGATTCCTGTGACCAGAACGCCTGGTTTACAAGTTGCTTCTGGCGAACAAAATCCTCAGCGAGCTGTTTGCTCACGTCCTCTTTGCCGGCAAAATGCGCGAGGCTGGAAAGAGCGGACAAAGCTTGCGCTCCGAGCCCACTCTGATAGAGCTCAGTCTTCACCGGAAGCAGCGGCCCGCCTTCCACCCAGCCGTGACCGAAGCCGAAATTTTGAGGCAATCCTTGCGCGTCGTAGGTGGAGCGCAGGAATT
>JAOAPL010000087.1 GCA_025462925.1 Acidobacteriaceae bacterium | reverse complement strand
ATGACAATGAATCAGGATTGATCGAGGACATCGACAAGTGGCTGGAACATCTTGCTCCGTTCAAGCAAGACTATCGCCATCATCAGACGGGTGAGGACAACGGCGACTCGCATCTGAAGAGCATGCTTGTTCACCATCAAGTCATTGTTCCGGTGACGAATGGGAAGCTCGATCTAGGAACCTGGCAGCGCGTCTTCTACGCGGAGTTCGACGGACAGCGCAACAAGCGCGTCCTCATTAAAGTGATGGGCGAATAGTTCAGAGTTATTTGAGGAACCATGCGAGCCTTAGTTGCGCCGCATGAATCGGGTGGCGCAGGCCTTCACGCCTGCATAAGCAGCGAGCCTCGATGCGGCTTTAGCCGCTGAGGTACGCCTACTCCGGATTGGCGGCCTTCGCGGCTTGATTTACGGTCACCGATTTCGCCGTATAGTTCTCTCCATTGAACGTCGCCACGACAGCGACATCCGCGCCGATAGTCAAAGCGTCCGTCATCCCAATCTGCGCGGGCACAAAGCGGATGTCGTAAATCCGATTGTCGGACTTGTTGTCCACTGCCAGCATTCCCGATCGCAGGTCGAGATGGCTGAGCGTTCCGTAAAAAGTAAACTGCGCTCCAGGCGATGCGAGCACATCGATCTCATTCGCCACGGAGCGGCTTCCCGCTGCAGCATTGAGGCGCACCGAAATCAGCGCGTTCGGTTGCAAGAGAGCGGGAGTGCCGTCAGCGTCCTTGGTCTTGATCACCGTTGATTGAGTCACACGGAAATTCACCGGACGCTTGGAGATGTTGTCGCGCATGGAAACTTCGCCGGTCTTCGGGTAATAGGCAATCACCTGTCCGCTTGCGGATGCAATTCCCTCGGCGGTGCGTAGGTGCACGTTGCGGGCAAAAATTTTCCCGTTTGCAAGTTGGGTGTCCACGTAAACGCGGTCACCGGTCTTGACCGCCAATTGGTTCGTTTCCACTCCGTTGCGGTCGAAGTGCGTACGCCCGTCAAATATCAGGTTCATCTTCTTGGCGCCGAAGATCTGCAGCGTCATCCGATTTCGCACCTGGTCGATGCTCTTCACCACGCCTCCAATCAGCGCGACTTTGTTCTTCGGCAACGGCTCAGGCACAAGCTCCGGGGCTAAGTATTGCTGCTGTTTTGGCTCGGGATAAACCGTAGTGGTGGGAACTGTTGCCTCGGGAGATTGGGTTCCAGCGGGCGGCTTCTCTGCTGCTGGCTTTTGGTCCGGATCATTGGTCGATGCAGACGTAGCGCCGGCTTTCTGCGCGGCATCGTTGCTGGATTGGACCGGAGTAGCAGGCGCGGCTGAAGTTGCAGCCGGCGTCGTCGCAACTGGCGCGGGGTTTTGCTGCGCAACAGCACTGGCAGCTAAAAACATTACGCTCGCAAAAATCAGAATAAACACAGAAAACCGGCTCATCAGGATTGCTGCTCCTTAGTTGTTGGCAAGGGCTTGCGGTCTGTAAAGGAATTTGGATGCAGTTACATCCGATTCGGGATTCCAGCCACTCACGCGGAAAATCCGGCAGCATACAACCCCTAGTCCCGCCTGCCACTCAATACTGGCAGGCCCCATCACGCGCCGGAGAAGAACGACCGGCAAGCAACAACATCTTGGGTGAAAATTGAAATCATCATCTTCATATCTCATCGTTGCAATCTGTTCTCTAGTGCTGGCCGCTCAGCTCTCGGCCAAAGACCTGCGGATTTCCATCCCCAAGCGCAGTCATCCCACGCCGGTGCAGAAGTACAACCAGGCTGGCGTGAAGGCCCTGAACAAGCAGAAGGTGGATGAAGCCAAGAAGAACTTTTACAAGGCATATCTGCTCGATCCCAACGACCCGTTCACCCTGAACAATCTTGGATACATCGCGGAACTCGAAGGCGAGCTTGACCGCGCGCAGCGTTTTTATGAACTCGCCGGAATCAACTCCACAGACGCACTAGTCGAACGATCCACAACGAAAGAGTTTGAAGGCAAGCCGGTCTCCGAAGTTGCAGGCAAGGTGGATGGCGGTCCAATGGACGTGAATCGTTTGAACGTTCAAGCCATCGTATTGCTTCAGAAAGATCGCGCGATTGAAGCCGAGTCGGTATTGCAGCGCGCATTGAAGCTCGACCCGCAGAATCCTTTCACCCTGAACAATCTGGGATACTCGCGTGAGAAGCAAGGCGAATTGGAATCGGCGCTGGTTTACTACCAGCAGGCGGCCAGGACAAATTCAGACGAGATCGTCATTGTGGCGACGAATGAAAATCGCAACTGGCGCGGTCAGAAGATCCGCGAGGTCGCCAACCGCAACTCCGACAAAGTCAGCCGGGCGATGCGCGGAGAAGAGTCGCTGGAAGCCAAGGTCGCGCGCTTGAACCTGCGCGGCGTCTCCGCGTTGAACCGTAATGACCGCAAGTCAGCACGCAACTATTTTCAGGACGCCAACAAGCTTGACCCCAGCAATGCATTCACGCTGAATAACATGGGATATCTCGCCGAACTCGACGGTGATCGCGAGAGCGCCAATTATTATTACGGTAAAGCGCAAGAGGCGAACGGCGCGAACACCAGGGTTGGGGTAGCCACCCGCCGCGATGCGGAAGGCAAACAGTTGCAGCGCGTCGCCGATTCCAGTGAGCTGGCAGTCGATTCCCGCATCCAGATCGATCTGCAGAATAAACGCCGCAGCGCGACTAAGGAAAATCCATCACTGAAGCGCCGCGACAATACGGTCGTGCCGGAACCGACGCCACCAGCTCAAACGAATCCACCGCGGCAGCCGCCTCCGCAGTAAACCAGAATTTCGGGGTATGGTCTCCGAACATGGACAATGGGATTATCAGCGTGCCTAGCAATCACTCTGTCGACCAGACAGTGGAAAAGCTAAAGGGCATTCTGGAAGCGAAGGGCGTCACACTGTTCGCGTTGGTCGACCACAGCGGCGAGGCGGAAAAAGCAGGAATGAAAATGCCGCCAACCAAGCTGCTGATCTTTGGCAGTCCCAAAGCGGGCACGCCTCTGATGGTGGCTGCTCCAAGTATCGCCATCGATCTCCCACTTAAGATTTTGGTCTCGGAAGACGACCAAGGAAAGGTCTGGGTTTCCTACAACAGCCCGGACTACCTGAAGCAACGGCATGCCGTTCCAGATGACTTGGTCAAGAACATTGACGTGATCGGAAAACTGATTCAGGCGGTAATCATCCCATCCTGAACAAATGATTGACCGGCCCATTTCCCTGCCCCACCGGATACGCCGCCGCTATCGCCCTGGCGACATACTCCTTGGCTTTCCCGACCGCTTCTTTCATCTCTTTCCCCAATACCAGATTGCAGGCTAGCGACGTGGCAAAGGCGCAACCGGTTCCGTGGGTGGATCTGGAATCGATCCGTGGCGAGGTGAACTCGTGTTCCTCCCCGGAGTTCAATCGCAGCAAGTCAGTGTTCTCAGGCAGGTGGCCGCCGGTGATCACGACTGCTCGGGCGCCCATTCGCTGCAAATGCTCAGCAGCAGCTTTCATTTCCCCTAGGGAGCGCACGGACATGCCGGTCAATGATTCTGCCTCATCCATGTTCGGCGTGACCACTGCAGCCAAAGGCAGCAGCCATTTGCGCATGAACTCCACTCCCTGCAGATCAAGCAGATCGGTTCCCGACGACGACCGGATCACCGGGTCCAGAACTATGTTCTTCACTCGCCGACCGCTCAGAAAACTGGCGACCGCCTCCGCTACCCCCGCCGAGCCAAGCATCCCGATCCGGATTGCGGCAAAATCTACGTCGCCTGCCAGCTCCGACAACGTCTGAACCACCAGATCCGGCGCTACCGGCTCAACCCGAAAAACTCCCTGGGTGCTCTGAACCGTCAAAG
>JAOAPL010000077.1 GCA_025462925.1 Acidobacteriaceae bacterium | reverse complement strand
GGCATCTACTCAAAATATTTCAGTCAGCCCTTTCCCGCCCCGCACGACGATCGCGGCTGCCGCGCTACCACTTGGGGCCTGCGTCGAGATCGATCTCGTTGTCAAGGCCTGAGGCGGCGCATGGAGGTCGATCTCATGAAGTAAGCATTTGAGATTTCGGATGTGCTCGGCGACTACTTGCGGGGTCGCGCCTTCCGCCGATTCGCGCGTACACGCCTTCGGCTCCTCGTTACGGGCTTCGTGGTGTTAGCTGCCTCAAACAAATGCCGAATGCCGTGTTCCAACAGTTCGACAGCCCTCTCCAAAGCGCCGAGTTGTCCAACCCGCACTATTGCGACGGACAAGTGCAACTCAAATGACGGGGGGCGCAACACTTCAACTGTGCCTATGAATTCTTTCCTGGCAATAAAGCGAGCCGGCAGCAGCCCGACTCCATATCCTGACTGAATGAGTGCTAGATGCAAATGTACGTTGTGGTGGATTTCGGCTGCAATCGTGGGGGTGACGCCGGCACGCTGCATCTGATCGATGAGGCTTGCCCGAAGCAAGCACCCGGGCGGATTGAGCACCCAAGGTGCTCTGCCCAAACTTTCCCAATCACCGCCCACGTTGCCTGCGGCGCCTTGAACGATCTCCATATGGTCGCGAGCGATGATATTTGTCAAAAGAGGTGGAGGCGCGGTTTTACCTTCGGGCAAAAACACGGCAGCAACGTCGAGTTCACCGGCAAGCAGCCGGTTGAACAATTCACCGGTAAGTCCGCTCAACAGCCGCAGTTGGACCTTGGAGTATTTTTCAGTCAGCGCCCGGATAGGTTCGATAAGCGTCCCCTCGGCCAGGGCATGCGCGAGCCCGATGCGCAAGAGGCCGTGAGGTTCGGCGTCGGGCGACGCAAGAGATCTCAGCGCCTCGGTCCGCTGCAGCAGATCTCGCGCTTGTTCGAGCACCCTGGAGCCCAGCGAGTTCAGGCGCGGCGGCTTCGTTGAGCGGTCGAGTAACTCAGCACCCAATTCAGCCTCCAGCCTTTGCAGTTGCCGGGTTATAGCCGATGGTGTCCGGAATAGACGATCAGCTGCGCCGGCAATGGACCCGGCCTGGGCAAACTCTACGAGCGCGTGTAAATCGTCGAGCACGGGATCCTCCTAAAGTAACTCCTAAAACCTCCTCCCAACAAATAGCAGAATCGTGCGGAAACGGCAATATGATCGTGAGAATAATGAACTTGTGGAACGTGTCGGTCCTCCGTTATAAAGAGCAAGAAGTTTAGGAAAGACACATGATTGACTTCCACATGAAGAAGATTCTGAGTCAGTACGGAGTGTGCGCGCTTGCGGTCGCTCTGATGGTGCCGTTGGCGCGGGCGCAGTCGCAGCCGGCAGGATTGCAGGCCGCCTTCGCAAAAGATGCCGGAACGCTTTCCGACAAATTCACCGGACTCGCGCGCGTTATGTCGGGCAAGTACGACTGGAAGCCCGCCCAGGGCGTTCGCTCCGTCGCCGACGTCTTCAACCTGATCGTTAAAGAAAACGGCCTGCTCGCCGGCGTGCTTTCGGGCACACCGAATACTGGGGCATCACCCGCGCCCATCACCGATCCGGAGAAAATGCAGGAAGCTCTGAAGGCTTCTTACCTCAATCTGCAAAAAGCGATTGCGGCACTTTCCGACAAAGACCTGCAGGCGCCGGTGAAACTGTTCGGAAGAGACATGACGAAGCAGAGCGCGCTGATGCTGATTCTCGAAGATCAACACGAGCATCTGGGGCAGTCGATCGCCTACGCACGCAGCAACGGCGTGGTTCCGCCCTGGTCTAAGTAGGAGCGCTACAAACTGGTAACTAAATAAGAGTCTGTGTATTGACCGAAAAGAGCGTCTTCATGGGGACTTTACTTCAGGATGTTCGCTATGGTTTGCGCATGCTGGTCAAGAAGCCCACATTCACGATCGTGGCTGTCCTGACGCTGGCTCTGGGCGTGGGAGCCAACACGGCCATTTTCAGCATCGTGAACGCCGTGCTGCTCCGTTCTCTTCCGTTCCCCGACCCCGACCGTCTCGTAAGGATCTACTTTAACAACCCAGGGGTAGGATTGCGGGGCGTACGGTTTTCCGTGCCGGAATTCGACGATCTTAGAACGCAGACGGATGTGTTCGAAGATGTGAGTGTCATCGTTTTTGGCCCCACAAACTTGACCGGCGTCAAACAGCCCGAACATTTGGAAATGATGGAGGTCTCTCACAACTACTTTTCCATGCTCGGCGCCACTCCCGAACTAGGACGCTTGTTTGGTCACCAGGACTTCGCGCTCGGTTTCGCGCCCGTGGTCGTGATCAGCGATGCCTTGTGGCGCCGATCTTATGGGGCTGATCCTGGCGTCCTCGGTCGGAGCCTTCGCCTCGATAACGATCTGTATACGATTGTAGGTGTACTTTCTCCCGGATTTCGCAACCCCGGATCGACCATTCCAGCCGTGGAGGTGTGGATTACCTGCGGATTCAGTGGCGATCCGTTCCCAGCGCCGGCGCGTGGCCTGCGCATACTACCAGGGGCGATCGCTCGTCTCAAGCCGGGCCTCACCCTAGCGCAAGCTCAAGCGCGGCTTGATGCCCTGACTGCTAATTTGCGTCGCGAATTCGCGAATGATTACCCTCCGCAAGCCAAATGGACGGTTGAGATTGTGCCGTTGCAGCAATCGTTGGTGGGTAAAGTTCGACCGATGCTGGTCGTGTTGATGGCTGCCGTAATCTTAATCGTTTTCGTCGTGTCTCTAAACATTGGCAGCCTGCTTCTGGCGCGAGCCTCCGGACGGCAGCAAGAGATGGCAGTGCGCGCCGCGATGGGAGCAAGCGGGGGCAGAATGATCCGGCAGATGCTCACCGAATCGCTGTTGCTGGCCTTCATCGGGGGAATCGCAGGGCTCGCGACGGCGGCGATTACGCTGAAAGCCATCTTGCGATTTGTGCCTGCGAATCTTCCGCGGCTGGGCGAAGTAAACATTGATTGGCGGGTGCTGGGATTTGCGTTAGTGATTTCGGTCGCGACCGGGCTACTGTTTGGGCTGGCTCCCGCGATTCAATCCTCGAAGGCGGGACTTGCGAACACGATGCGCGAGGGCTCGCGCGGCTCGGGCTACAGTGCGAAGGCCGGGCGCATGCGCGATGCGCTGATGGTGTCGCAGCTGGCTTTTGCGGTGGTGCTGATGGTCGGCGCGGGGCTCCTATTGGAAACGCTGCGCGATTTGTTGCGGCAGAATCCGGGCTTCAATCCATCGCAAGTGGTGACGGCGAATATTTATCTGCCGAACCCGAATAATCCGCAGCTCGATCCATATCTCACCTTCGAGCAGCAGATTCCGTTTAATCGCGAACTGCTGCGGCGCGCGAACGCGATTCCAGGCGTGGAGTTGGCGGCGATTACGTCCAATTTGCCGGCCGCCGACACAATCAACAGCGATGCGGCGGCGTACGGCGCCACGAATCACAATTCGCTGGCCATCGAAGACCGGCCCACGGAATCCTCGGGAGATTTGAGCGCCGAAATTATCCGCATCAGCCCGGATTATTTTCGGGTGATACAAACACGGCTGGTGGAGGGGCGCTTTTTCACCGAGGACGATGAAAATGGCAGGTTGCCCGTGGCGATCATCGATGAGGCGACGGCAAGGCGCTACTGGTGGCCGGATCATGATCCGGTGGGCCGGCGGCTGCGTATCCGGTTGCGTTTCGGGCAGAATCCTGTGAATCCATGGAGCACCGTGGTGGGCGTGGTGAAAAATATCAAGCACGACGGGCTTGATGTCGATGGCGTGCCGCACCTCTATGTTCCGCTGAATCAATTTCTCGGGCGGTCGTTGAGCTTGGCGCTGCGAACTTCGTTGCCCACGAGCACGCTGGAGGCTCAAATTCGCGGCGCGATTCAGAGCGTAGATCCGGGGCTGCCGGTGTTCGGCGTCACCTCGATGGATGAGGTACTGGATGCATCGCTGGCATCGCGCAGGTTTTCGGCGAATTTGGTGGCGGGATTTGCGGGGGGGGCGCTCTTGCTGGCCTCGATCGGAATTTACGGTTTGCTGGCCTATATGGTTGGCCAAAGATCACGCGAGATTGGTCTCCGATTGGCGTTGGGTGCCCAGCGAGCGGATATCTTGCGACTTGTCCTGGGAAAAGGTGTAGTCCTGGCTGGCCTCGGAATTGTGACCGGCGTGATATTTTCCGCTTCTACCGCCTCGATGATGGCAAGTTTGCTTTACGGCGTTCGCCCACATGATCCGGCTGTCTTTCTGATGGTGCCTTTGCTTCTGCTCGTGGTTGCGATTGCCGCCAGCTACATTCCGGCTTGGCGAGCGACCAAGGTGGATCCTATTGTGGCGCTGCGGGAATCGTGAGTTCCTTGGGCATGGACGCGTCGAGGGATGTGGGAAAGGCCCGCGGCGCATCCCGGTCGTTCGCCAAAACTCTGTCCGCCCTTGCAACCGGCAGCGGTCGACTCATCGCAACAACGAAAGTGCCTTTCAAAAGCGAGAGGCACTGCCGGAGATATGACCACTCTTTCTAGGTCACACCGTTCTTCACTCCCAAGAGACCACGGCAGCCTCGGGCACCCAACGCAGCCTCCAGCCTTTGGAGTTGCCGGGTTATCGCGGATTGCGTCCGGTATAGACGATCGGCTGCACCGGCTAAGAACCCGGCCTGGGCAAACTCCACGAGGGCGCGTAAATCATCGAGCAAAGAAGCCTCGTAAAGCACATTTCACTCTTCGCAAGATACGTCAGCATAATGCAGAAAGGGAAGCATTATTGTGAAAATAATGAACTTGTTGAATGTTGGTTGTCCAGCGATACTACATGGGAGTCGTGCGTTTGTGGAGATTGATCAGCTACGGAAGTAGCTGCAGGAGTTGCTATGAGCAAGACCGCAATTACCTCGCCTGAACTCGCGCCGCCGGTCGGCCCGTTTTCCCAGGCAATCGAAGTCGGTGGTTTCCTCTACTTCAGCGGACAGGGCGCCCAGGACCCGGCCACTGGCAAGGTGGTCAAAGGGGGCATTGTGCCCGAGACGGAGCGCGTCTTCCAAAACCTATCGGCGGTTCTGAAGGCGGCCAGCAAGAGCTTTGATGATGTCGTGCGCGCCGGTGTGTTTCTCACGAACATGACTGACTTCGCCGCGATGAATGGCATCTACTCAAAATATTTCAGTCAGCCCTTTCCCGCCCCGCACGACGATCGCGGCTGCCGCGCTACCACTTGGGGCCTGCGTCGAGATCGATCTCGTTGTCAAGGCCTGAGGCGGCGC